>CADBPJ010000110.1 GCA_902796445.1 uncultured Ruminococcus sp.
GGCATATAATACAGGTTAATTCTCTTATTGCCATATTAAAGAACCTCCAATCCGATGTTTAATTTTTCCGCATTTTCAAGCTGCTGTGCCTTAAGCGTTATGCACTGCATTTCACCCGGCGCAACCTTTGGTTTTTTCGTTTTAAATATAACCTCATTACCATTATATACTTTTATTGTCGCATTCTCATATACATTCGCAACTCTGAAAAACACCTTCGTGTCTTTTTTCTCCGTTATTCTCTGCGGTACGGTGTATCTGACTTTTCCGTCCGGCTCAATCGGAATATCAACATCGTTTTTCAATTCTCCCTTTATGTAAAGAGCTGCATTCTTTCCGGCAATTTCTGCCTCCTCCGAAACGTAGTCCACAAGGTCATGAACGTGCAGAACGTTTCCACAGGCAAAGACTCCCGGTACAGATGTTTCTCTACTCTGGGTTACATCAGCCCCGTTTGTAATTCTGTTAATACCTATTCCGGCTGATTTTGTAAGCTCATTTTCAGGGATAAGACCTACCGACAAAAGCAGTGTATCACATTCTATAAACTGCATTGTTTCCTTAATCGGTTTGCCCTTTTCATCCACCTTTGCAATCGTTACACCCTCGACACGCTTTTTGCCGTGTATCTTGACAACCGTATGGCTTAGGAGCAGAGGGATATTAAAATCATTCAGACACTGTTCAATGTTTCTTGCAAGACCGCCCGAATACGGCATAAGCTCGCACACTGCCTTTACCTCAGCACCCTCAAGCGACATTCTTCTCGCCATTATTAGACCAATATCACCGGATCCTAATATAACAACCTTTTTGCCGGGCATAAAACCTTTCATATTAACAAGCTTTTGAGCCGTTCCCGCGCTGTATACTCCTGCCGGACGAGTTCCTGCGATATTTAAAGCACCTCTCGAACGCTCACGGCAGCCCATTGCAAGTATGATTGCTTTTGCCTGTATCGTAAATATTCCGTCCGTCGGATTGGTTGCTGTAATCTCTTTATCCTCCGTTATATCCAGTACCATGGTATTAAGCTTAAACGGAATACCAAGCTCCCGTACACGCTCCTCATATCTCCACGCATATTCCGGTCCAGTAAGCTCCTCGCCGAAACGGTGAAGACCGAAACCGTTATGTATACACTGCTGCAATATTCCGCCCAAGCGTTCATCTCTTTCAAGAATCAATATATCTCTTATACCGTTTTCATAGGCTGCAAGAGCGGCACTCATTCCCGCCGGACCTCCGCCTATTATAACAAGCTCCGTCATATCTGGCAATCCTCCTTTGTTTTTCCTGTCATAAGCTTTGAGTTGCCGCCGTTCTTTGTAATGCTTTCATACGGAATACCCAATTCCTCCGAAAGTATCTCCGTAATATACGGCATACAGAATCCACCCTGACATCTGCCCATCTGTGCTCTCGTTCTGCGCTTTACTCCGTCAAGATCACGCGCAGGAGGATTTGTTCTTATTGCCTCTCTTATTTCGCCCTCTGAAACACCCTCACAGCGGCATATAATTCTACCGTATGCTCTGTTTTCGACTATCATTCTATTCTTCTCAGCAACAGATGCTTCTTTGAAATAATGCGCCGGCTTCCTTATCGGATTGAAGTTTTCGTTTTTGATAAGCTCCAGTCCCATATCTCGGAGCATTTCCGTTATATACTCTGCTATAGCCGGTGACGCACTAAGCCCAGGCGATTCTATTCCTGCCGCATTTATAAAATGCTCTGCATTTGAATTTATGATAAAATCACCTGTATTTCCGACCGCTCTTAAACCGCAGAACGATGTTATCGTATCTCTTAAGTTTATATCAACCGTTGTTTCGCTACAGTTGGCAAGTACATTTGAAAGTCCGTCTGCAGTTGTTGCTGTATCGTCCTTGTCGTCCATATCCTCTGCCGTAGGTCCGAGCAAGAGATTGCCGTCCACGGTAGGTGTTACAAGTATACCCTTTCCCATAGCCGAAGGTGTTCTGAATATAGTATGCGAAACAACTCCGCCGCTTGTTTTATCAAGCAATACATATTCACCTCGTCTTGGGGATATCTTTATATCTGTCCGTCCTGCCATAGCTGCAACGGCATCTGCATTAATCCCTGCGGCATTTACAATGTATTTAGCTTTTATACTATTTCCGTTTGATGAAAAAATTTCAAAACTATCAGCAGATTTATTTATTTTAGAAACCTCAAAATTAACCTTTAAATCAGCACCATTATCCATAGCGTTGCCTATTGCGGCTATTGTAAGCTCATACGGACATACTATTCCACCTGTGGGTGCGTTTAATGCACAAACGGCATCGGGTGAAAGATTAGGCTCAAGCGAATGTAACTCATCATTGTTAAGAATTGAAAGCTCTTTGACTCCGTTTTTCACACCTCTGTCATACAATTCCTCAATCTTCTTTTTATCCTCATCATTAAAGCCTACAACAAGCGAACCGTTTTTTCTGTACTTTACACCGAGTTCCTTTGCCGTACGCTCCATCATCTCTGAGCCTTTAACATTCAGCTTCGCTTTAAGCGATCCAGGCTCAGCGTCAAAGCCTGCGTGAACAATCGCTGAATTTGCCTTGCTTGCTCCCATTGCTACATCGTTTTCTTTTTCAAGAATACAAATTTTCAGTTTATAAGACGAAAGTGTTCTTGCAAGCATACCGCCCACAACTCCGCCTCCTATTATTGCAACATCATACATAATTTTAACTGTTAACTCCTTCTGTAAAATATTATTATAAATTATTCCAATATGTCACTTGTTATATAGTCAACACCACATTCGACAAGCTTTTCTCCGTCCTCGGCATCATCGCACACCCAACAATTTACTTCAATATTGTTTCCTTTCATAGTTTGAACTAATTCTTTAGTGACACATTTGGAATCTATATCAAGGTCAAGCTTATACTTTTTAAGATTTTCAAGTATTTCATTTGAAAAACTTCCTGTTAGGAACTGTGCATTCTGATTTGGAAGAATTTGCCTTAAAATAATAAGGTTGTTCATATTAAATGATATGAATGTAATCCCATCAAGGTATTCATATGATTCGATTATTTCAATGATTTCCTTTATTTCCTCGTATGTAAAAGCGTTTTTCAACTCAAGATAACCATGCTTATTATATTTTTTGCATATGCAGATATAATCGCCCAATAGTGGGATAACCAAATCTCGTCTTCCTTGTTTGCCGTTAATATCATTAAGCGTCAATTCACATAACTCCTTATAAGTTACCTCTTCAACAACCAGGTCTTTATTTGTCATTCTGCCGGTATTGTCATCATGAAATACTACATAAACACCATCAGCTGTTTTATGTATATCAGTTTCAATTCCCCAATAGCTTCTGTTCCCTGCAGCAACAAAAGCCGAGTTTGTGTTTTCGGTTTCAATTCCACTTAAACCTCTGTGGGCAATTATTTTTACATCTTTTTTGTTAAATTTTACAGTATCCATTTTTCTTGTTCCTTTCTGGTCATGATAATTATATAATTAACGGCTGCCGAAATATATCGTACCGCTAATATCGGGAAGAAATTATTAATTTGCTTTAATTACTTCTGTTTCAATTTTTTCAAAATCACTCGTATGGGGATACTCTGCCATATCGGGATGGTGAGTGAATGCTTCTTTTGCAGTATCCTCATTTAGGGAAATAGCCGCCAACATACAACCGCTGTTTCTTATTTCCTCGATATTTTCATCTGAAAAGTCGTCTGTATATACATAGCATTTTGACGGATAATCCTTAACTGTTTGCAATGCCTCTTTTGTATAATTTTGCTTCGTATCAATAAATCTTGCCTGTGGGTCTATTGAAAGAATTAAATTGATAGCCTCTGCACCTGCACCGTTTGTTGCATAAACAGTTCGTCCGCGCATACCCATGCTGACAACTAACTTCGCTATCAGCTCTGCGTTCTTTATTCCCTCTTTCAAGTCAATGTTTATACACATACCTCTTAAATATGCAAGATGCAACGCTTCTTTAAGAGTAGGAATTCTATTTTCATCTGCACGCTCCTTCATTAATCTTATGCTCCTGATAACGGAATAATCAGTTTCTGAAATCACATATTTGACTGGATTTCCACATTCATCATAACCCTTGACATCATAATCGTGATTTACGACTAAGACTCCGTCCTTAGTCATTCTTGCATCTGTTTCTATCATATCGGCTCCCTTTTTTGCAGCAAGCTCATATGCCGCTAAGGTGTTGGATTGTAAATTTTCATCTACAAAACCCTGATGTGCTGAAGTTATCCATGTTTTATTTCTTTTTCTCATTATTTCAATTATCCTTTTATCATATCTTTTAGTCTTAAAAGTGTCAGTCTGTATCGCATATACGGTGAATATTTGATACAGTCCTCCACAAGCTTCTCCGATTTTCCTATGTCCTCAGTTGTAAGCTTGCAACCTGCCTTTTTCATGGCTGAATATATGGTATCATAATCAGGAATACTTTTTATAATATTTCTTATTTCCTGCCATTTTTCTTCAAGCTCATTGGGATCAACCTCATCGGTGACGGTTTTGGGTTGATTGAGCTTTTTTACATCATCTGCCATCTCGCCGTAAAAACTGTAAATATCTTCCCAATCCACCTGCTCTTTTCCTGCATTTATTGAGTCAAGCTTGGCAAGAGAGTTGTAATATTTAAGCATTTTTAAAGTGCATACACCGACGTCTTCACCATGATAGTTTGGTATAATTCCGTCACGAAGTTCTATACATTCCATAAGGTGTGCAATAATATGTTCACTACCTGATGCAGGTCTGGAATTTTGCATGAAACTCATGCCTATTCCCGTCATAAGCAAGGACTTAAATATTTCGCCTGCTGTTTCTTCGTCCTCTGCTGTAACCCTGTCTGCCATTGACATCAGTTTATCCACTGCGTTTCTTGTAAGATATGCAACTCTTTCACAATACGTTTCGTTGGTTAATAAGCTTGAAATCTCCCAGTCTACAAGTCCAATGTATTTTGCAACCATATCACCGAAGCCGGCTGATTTTAAATATGTAGGTGCTTTTGCGAGAATTTTTGTATCGCCTATAATCACCTCGGGACTTTTTGCGGGATAGCTTGACTTAAAACCGTTTTTGACTATGGGTGAGCTGTAAGATGCAAAACCGTCCATAGATGGAGCAGTTGCAAAAATACAAAGCTTTTTGTTTTGATTTGCCGCCGCTAAACGACAGGGATCATTTATCGAGCCTGTACCTACCGAAAGGATTGAAATATCTCGGTCTTTAATAATTTCTTCCAATTCGAGTACATGATTCATATCAGCAACTCTTATCTCGTCATATATTTTGTATTCAACCTTAAAATCCTGAAGACTTTCCCCTATTCCTTTTGATGCTGACAAGGTGTTTTTATCTGCTACAAGAAGTATATTTTCAGAGAAATTATTTTTCTTTAAAATATTTCCTACACTATTAACCAAACCACTTCCAACTTGAATATCCTGTATAGCTGTTTCGTGAACATGTCCGCATGTACATGGTCTTTTAAAATCTCCTATAATTTCCATTATACTTTTCAAAAGAATAACTTCCTTTCTGTTACTATTATTTTTTATTAGCATTAATCTTTTTAAATGATTTAAATAAGAGAGGTTTGCAATGCCCGTATGTTTTCAAATACATAATCAGGCGTAATATGGTATTTATCTATGTCATCTTTTGTACCCTCACCGCTAAGCACAAATATAGTGCTTATTCCGGCATTGACACCGCAGGCAATATCGGTATATAGTCTGTCACCCATAACCGCTGTTTCGTGCTTTTTAAAGCCTGTCATTTTCATTGCAAGCTCCGCCATAGCAGGCTCGGGTTTTCCGATGAATTTCGGTTTCTTTCCTGTTGCTCTTGCAAGCATTTCACTTACCGAACCGCAGTCAGGAGCATAGCCGTAGCGTGTAGGACATACCCAATCGGGATTTGTCGCAACATACGCAATATCCTCATTTAAAAGTATGCACGCATCTTCAAGCTTTTTATATGTAAGCTCTGTATCATATCCCATACATA
>CADBPJ010000111.1 GCA_902796445.1 uncultured Ruminococcus sp.
AGGCTCAGGCATTGCCTTAGATAACGTGGATAAAGTATATGATGCGACGCACATATACTATAAAAAAGCATATATAAAAGAGTGAAAAAGGAGACAAAAACTATGATGAATAACATTGAAATTCAAAAAATTCTACCGCACAGATACCCCTTCTTATTGATTGACAAGATAACAGAAATGGAAGAGGGAAAGTCAATCACAGGTATCAAAAACGTAACAGTAAATGAGCCGTTTTTTCAGGGACATTTCCCGGGAAATCCGATTATGCCAGGCGTTTTGATATGTGAAGCTTTGGCTCAGGTAGGTGCGGTCCTGTTGCTTGGTATGGAGGAAAACAAGGGTAAGCTTGGAGTGTTTACAGGTATTAATAATTTTAAGTTCCGCAGACAGGTTGTACCGGGTGATACACTTGTATTAAAAGCAGAGTTAGTGACATACCGTCACGGTATGGGTAAGGCAAATGTTGAGGCATCAGTTGATGGCAGTGTTGCCGCAAAGGGCGAGATCAGCTTTGCAGTAATCGAAAATAATGGAAACGTTTGACGATTTGCAAAACGGATACTACATAATTCAGAAAGAAAACGGATTTAGGTTTGGGATTGATGCTGTCCTTCTTTCCGATTTTGCAAAAACGGCTACAGGTAAGGTGATGGACCTGTGCACAGGAACGGGGATTATTCCGTTGCTATTGGCATCAAAGTCAAGGGCGGACCACATTGATGCTGTCGAAATCCAGCCCGAAATGGCTGAAATGGCACAACGCAGTGTTCGATATAACTCGTTACAGGATAAAATAAATATTAAATGTCTTGATTTAAAGGATGCATCAAAAATCTATCAAAAAAGCACATATGACTGTGTCACAGTAAATCCGCCGTATATGCGTACAGGCTCTGGGCTGTTAAATGAAACTGACGGAAAGACTATTTCACGACATGAAGTTAAATGTACCTTAGAGGACGTTATAAAAGCATCATCGAAACTCTTAAAACCGCATGGTAAGCTCTTTATGGTGCATCGTCCGTCACGTTTAGGAGATATTTTTGCCCTTATGCGTGAGTATAAGCTTGAACCTAAAATTATGCGTCTTGTCGCACCTTTATCAGGAAAAGAGCCGAATATGGTTTTGGTTTGCGGTATAAAATCTGCAAAAAGTGATTTGAAAATTATTCCAACGTTGTTTGTTTATAATGTTGACGGCTCATACACAAAGGAGATTGATGAAATTTATGGCAGATAAAAAAGGAACACTCTATCTTTGTGCTACACCTATAGGTAATCTTGGCGATATATCATCACGTTGTCTTGAAATTTTAGAGAGTGTTGATGTGATTGCCGCAGAGGATACACGTCGTACGTTACAATTACTTAATCATTTCGGTATTACAAAGGCACTGACAAGCTATCACGAGCATAATAAAAAGTCTAAGGGCGACTACATAATAAATCTGCTCTTGGAGGGCAAGAATGTAGCACAGGTATCAGATGCAGGTACACCTGCAATTTCTGATCCTGGTGAAGATCTTGTCAGACTTGCAATAGAAAATGGTATTGAGGTGACTTCAATACCTGGTCCTGTAGCAGGGATAAATGCACTTATTTTGTCAGGATTACCGACATCACGTTATGCTTTTGAAGGGTTTTTATCAACAAACAAGCGTAATAGATACGAGCATCTTAAAAGTGTTCAAAAAGACACACATACGCTGATTTTTTACGAAGCACCGCATAAGCTTTTATCTACGCTTAAGGATATGAAACAATACTTTGGCGGTGAGAGAAAAATCGCACTTGCACGTGAGCTTACGAAGCTTCATGAGGAGATACTACGTACAACGCTTGATGGGGCATTGGAATACTATGCCGAAAAATCACCGAGAGGTGAATATGTACTTATAGTAGAGGGAGCATCAGAGGTGGCAACTGATGAAGAATGTTTCTGGCAAGATTTAAGTGTCACAGAGCATGTTGACCATTATATAGATGGCGGTATACAGCAAAAGGATGCAATTAAGAAAGTGGCACAAGATAGAGGTATACCAAAACGAGAGGTATATAACGAATATCATAATATATAAGACGATTGTCATATAGCTTGTCGGGAGCTGAAAAAAATGGTTTGGAGAAAAGACATTGGGTAAATTTGAGGGAATACTCCTCGTTTCAGACATTGATGCAACGTTATTTAATAGAGAGCATCACGTATCAGAGGAAAATGCACAGGCAATAGAATATTTTAAATCCGAGGGCGGATTATTCAGCGTTGCCTCGGGTCGGATGCGTGATGCTGTAGGCAACTATCTTAATGAGCTTAAAATAAATGCACCCGCTATTATTCACAATGGTGCAAAGATATATGATTTTGAAAATAATGTGACTTTATACGAAAAGTCTATTGAAGAAGAACGAAAAAATGTAATCAGGAGGGTGTATGAAACACAGCCGCAATTTGGGCTTGAAATATATGCTGATGAGCATATATACGTCCTTCGTGAATGCTTTGAAACGGAAAGACTCAAATCAAAGAACTATGACGTAACATATTATATGCCGCATGAGGTTTGGGATAAACCTTGGACAAAAGTGTTGATTATAGGTCATGAGAAGGAACTTGACAGATTTGAGGAAATATATCGAAATGAATACGATACAGGCTATGCGGTGCGAAGTGGCAAACGTTACCTTGATATGGTTGCAAATGGTGTATCAAAAGGTAATGGTGTAAAAAGGATTGCAGAGTATTTTAATATAAATCGTGAAAATATTTATGCTGTTGGCGATAATATGAACGATTTAGAGATGATTCAATACTCAGGTCACGGATTTGCTGTAAAAAATGGTGTTGAAGCACTAAAGCAGGCGGCAGATGCAGTTGTTCCGTCAAATGATGAGAGTGTTATTGCATACATTATTGATAAAATAAAAAATGTATAAATTTTAGTAATGACTATTGGATTTTGATATATCGTATGATATAATTTTACAAATTAAAAATAAAGGAGTTAAAGGTTTGAAAAGAGGTATCAGAGGCCATGACGTTGAAAGACAGGGCTTGCTCAATATTTGTCAACGTATGAGAGAAATGGACTGTGAATATATCCAACTCGTACTTGAACGTAGTCTTGATGGATTTGAAACAGGTAAGTTTAGTGAAGAATATGCAAAAACAATTAAGGACCAGCTTGGTGATATTAAAATTGCAGTGTTTGGCAGTTATATAAACCCTGCGGACAGAAACCCTGAATCGCTTGCAGCATCGCTTGCACGTTTTAAGGAAAAGATACATTATGCTTCGGTTTTAAAACCGATTGTTGTCGGCACTGAAACGGGTGTATATTTTGATGATAAGGGAAATAATGCAAATAACACAGAAGAGGCATATCAGTATGTACTTAAAAGCTTTAAAGAGCTTGTAGCAGAGGCTGAAAAATACAATGTCAACATAGGCATTGAGGGTGTACACTTATTTGTTATCAATACTCCGGAGAGGATGAACAGAATTGTTAATGATTTAAATTCTGATAATGTACGTGTTATATTTGATCCTGTGAATTATATAAATATTAATAATTATATGAACCAGGATACAATTATAAACACTGCATTCAATCTTTTCGGTGATAAAATTGCAGCAATTCATGCAAAGGATTTCGATGTTGTAGATGGTAATATCCAGAAACGTATTCCGGGCGAGGGAATACTCAATTATGATCTTATTTTTGAGCAGATGTATAAGCATAATCTTGATATACCGATTATTTCAGAAGAGATATGCGATACAGACGGAGAAAAGGGCCTAAATAACTTGGAAAGGAAATATAAAAAACGAAAAAGATAATTTCTACATTAATAGTATTAGTAATGCTTTCAACAACGGTTATTGCGAGTTCATCAGAATACCTTGATGTAACAAAGCGTTCAGCAGGGGAGGCGGCAGATGAAAGCGGTCTTACTTTTGAAGAATATAAAAAGTATAATGGCTTAAATCCCGACACACCCGAATGGATGTCGGAAAATGAAGCTCAAATGACATCATTGGCAATGAATATAATTAATATATCAGGGCTATCGGTTGATGAATTTAAAAAAGAGTATGGCTTGAATATTGATATAACAGACACAACTACGGTTGGTGAGCTCTATGATAGTATGCCTTTGTCGATCTTTTATGCCGATAAGTTCGCTGAAGCAAAAGAGATCTATGGCTTGGGTGATGATGTTACAGGAGATACACTGTTTGGCGAAGTAAGAGCTATAATTGAAAAGGCTGATATGGATAATGTGGAGAGAGTAGTATTTTCCGATGTCGGATATAAGCATTGGGCACATTACTATATCACAAAGATGCTTAAATTCGGAATAATTGATGGTTATGATGATGGTACATATTTGCCTGATGATGTTGAGCTTACCCCTGCGATTGAGATTTTTGAAGATGCGTGGGCAGATGTTACGATAGAAGATATAGCAATGGGTTAAAATATAGCGTCCGCATTACGTGGACGCTATTTCTATATCTCCGTCTAACTTGCCTATTACTCTGCCTAAGCAATGGATATTTTCATAAAACCGCATAAGCGGATATTTGGGATTTAATGACTTTAGTCCGTCAGGCGTGTAAACCTTCATATACACATTTCCGTAGGCACAGAATATGCCTATTTCACCAACATCAATATCTGTGCGACTGCTTACATACACATAATCACCATCAGAAAATTTTGGTTCCATACTGTCACCTGCGATACGTAATATATAATCAGTGCCACGGGGCGGTTCATTCGTAAGACTTGCAATTACTGCAGTGCTGTTGTCGAGAAATTCGCCTGTACCTGCAGAAACAGGGAAATCATAGAATATACGATTGAAAGTCTTGCGTGGGGTTCTTTGTTCGGCACGAATACGGCGCTGTTCACTGTCTATTGTATCTGCTACACGTTTTTTACCAAAATCGTCAAGACAGCGTATTGAATCGAGCATATCTTTTTCGTACGAAGATAAAGTATCTTTGTTTCCTAATAATTCAGATACATCATGACCTAATACATTTACAATTCCTGCAACCATATTGAGCTTTGGGTCAGCCGTTCTGCCTGAAAACAGTTTTTCGACGGTTGTGAGTGCGATATTTGTTTTATCTGAAATATCTTTATATGTCATACCCGCTTCTGATTTGAATTCACGTAATTTGTCTAACCAATACAATGTACTAATCCTCCTTTCGGTTATATCATAAGCTGCTTTGCTTCACACCGATATCAATAAACACATCAATCACAAACCCGTTAGGGTTTGGTATCCGATTTGTGTTTATTATAGCATAATTGTACCATAAGTATGCACAAATGTCAACACATATATTACACAAATGTGATGTTATTGTCCCATAAATGTCCTTGACAGTTGCACTTTTGTGTGATATTATATGCCTATAAAGAGCAAAGGAGGTAACATCTATGATATATAAGGCAACGAGTCCAAATCTTAATGCTTTAATTGACAAATACCGTACGGGGAATTACGGTGAAGATGATAGTACATCTTATATGAAATGCAACCATTGCGGCAGACAGATCACGCACGGCAGTTTATGTTTTATGCTTGATAGTGATGTATATTGTATGAGATGTCGTGATGTTGCAGAGGCACATATATTGCGTGAGGTTTGTGACAACTATATTTATGAATTTTAGGAGGAAGAGTGTTATGGATAATAAAGACCAATTTGGGAGACGTAGAGATTGTCATTTTTGTCTGACAGGTACAAAAAAAGTGATATGTACGGTTTTAAAGGATTTCTACAACAGTGATAAAGACAGCCTTGATTTATGCGGAGATTGTCCGTTTTATAAAACTGACGAGGATTTCTGGGAAGGCTGGAAGATAAAAAAGGAGGTATCGTAATGGAGGATATATTGAGAGAACTGCGTGATTTTAACAGAAGAATACGTTTGGGTTATGAACTTACAGATGAAGAACGAGAGAGATATTCACAGTTATACGATTGTGCCTTAGAATTTATTGAAAAGATTGATAATGATTACGCAGTGATGTGCTTAAGCGAGCGATATATAAACCGTAAAAAGTGGCCTGAGATTGCTGAAGGATTGGGGCAGTATTCAGTTGATGCTGTCAGAAAATATGCATCACGGGCGGTTAAAAAATACAGTTAAACTATACGGCTGTTGCAAGCAACAGCCGTATAGTTATAGTTAGTATTCTTCGGGATTAACGGGCTTTCCGTCCTTATGCAGCTCATAATGAAGGTGTGGTTCTGTCATACTCTCGCCTGTACTTTGTCCGACAGTGCCTATAACAGCACCGACATTTATTGAGTCGCCCTCCACTACGTTAACCTCTCCAAGCTGAGCATATACTGTCTTAAATCCGTCTTTATGCTCTATTGTGACAGTATTTCCGTAACTCTCTTGTGATACTTTTATGACAGTACCATCGGCCGCCGCACAGACACTACAGCCTAAATCTGCGGCAATATCAATTCCGTCATGTGTACGCCAATCCTTGTAATATTCATTATACATCAATGTATCGGTAGAGATGCCGAATTTAATCGTCATCTCAGGTAATGGATTTTGAAACATACTTGTGTCTTCTGCTGTTGTTATAGATGCTGCTGACACAAAGTCAGGGTTATCAAGCGTATAGTCCTCAAAAACCTCTTCATAGTCATCTTCGGGGATTACTGCTTCTGCTACATTAATATCTACATCTTCTGTCGGTTCAGGGGGGATTTCTTCTTCATAAGCAATATATGGTTCATCTGTTGTTTCTGCAACTGTGGGAGTATCTATAGGCTCCTCATCGTTATTCTGCACTATAAATCCTGCAACACCTATTGCAATTACACAGCAACACAGTGCTATGTAAAAGCCTGATAATTTTTTTGTATCGGTTTCTTTTTTCATAAAAACATTTCCTTTCTTGATGAAATTATACAGATATTCTTCCCCTAAAAGCACAAAATATACTTATTTGAAATATTTTATATTGATTGGCAAAAATATTTACGAAAAATTTTTAATTTACCTATAGCCAAAACGCAAAATGTATGGTAGAATAATATATAGTTGTTTATTGAGGAGTTGATTGGATTGAGAATTAAAAAAATCTCAAGTGATAAAATTATAGTTCAGCTGACAGACAGTGATTTGGAATATTATGATTTAAACATTTATGAGAGCCGACCGCAGGCGGAGGATTTACATAAACTACTTTTTGAGGTTATGGAGCTTGTTAAAACAGAGACAGGGTTTGACCCATACAACGGCGGACAGGTAGTAGTTGAAGCATCAATGTCCCAAAGCGGTATGAGTCTTATTATATCTAAAATTCGTTCAGACAAAAAACGTATGACACGGGATGAATTTTCTAAAGTAAAAAATATAACAGTAAAATCCGATGTATCCGCAGAGGATATTGCAAACATTGCAAAGCATATCGGTTTGAAAACCAAACGATTAAAGCATCATACATCAACGATAACCACGTTTATATTTGACGATTTTCAGGATTTTGAGAATGCAGTGTGTGCTGTAGACGTAACAGATTTTTCGGATGTATCTTTATATCGTGCAGGCAAGAGATATGCGTTGATTTTTAATGATAAATTGAAAAATGTGGAGCAAAATATCCTTAGTGAGTATTCAGTACATATAAAATATGGTGATGTTGCGGCTTTTAGTATAAGAGAAAGCTGGAGCCTTACGGCGGAAAATGATGAACTGTCAAGAATGGCAGATAATATACGGAAAATGAATTATTTATAAATCCAAAAATAATACTTGAAATTTATGTTAATATATAGTATAATGTATATGATAATTCATATGAAAGGAAGAAGAAAATGGATCTATTTACTACAGTAGCATATGCAACAGAAGGTACTGCAACACAGCAGGGTGGCATTGCGGCATTGATTACATCTTTTCTGCCACTTGTTTTGATTATTGTTGTTTTCTATTTCTTACTAATAAGACCGCAGAGAAAACGCGATAAGGAAACAAAAGCAATGCTTGATGCATTAAAGGTTGGAGACAAGGTTGTAACCATCGGCGGAATATGCGGTAAGATTTCAAAGATAAAGGATTCTTATGTGTTTATTGAAACCGGAAATATCGGTACTGAAAACGAAAAGAGCGTTATTAAAATGGAACGTTCTGCAATAAAGTCAGTAGAACAGAAAATAAAGAACTAAACAACTGATAAAATGCACCATTTCAAGTACGAAGAGTACAATGTTCTGGTGCATTTCGTTTTTTCATTAGAAAGGAAAGGCTATGGACGAACAGGAACGCATATATGAAATGAAGCGGTTTGATACGGAAAGGTCAGGCGGCGGATATCTTGCAGGAGTAGATGAAGCAGGCAGAGGCCCGTTAGCAGGACCTGTATTTGCGGCGGCGGTTGTTTTGCCTTGTGATGTAATAATTGACGGAATAAACGATTCAAAAAAACT
>CADBPJ010000112.1 GCA_902796445.1 uncultured Ruminococcus sp.
AAGATTTGATAAGTATGAGGAGATTAAAAAAACCTGCACAGATGCAGAGTTGTATTTGTGTGATGATGCTAAAATAGTAGTCACTTCATTCGGTGCTACGTCAAGAATTGCAAAATCGGCTGTTGATATTGCAAGGTCAAAGGGTATTAAAGCGGGACTTTTCAGACCCAAAACACTATACCCGTTTCCGCAAAAAGAGCTAAACGTTGCCTGTGCCAAAGCAGAACGAGTGCTCTGTGTTGAGATGTCTATGGGTCAGATGATAGATGATATAAAGCTTGCGTTGGAATGTAGGCTTCCTGTAGACTTTTTCGGCAGAACAGGCGGAAACATACCATCGGTTGCGGAAATACTAAAAACTATAGAATATTTAGCGGGAAAGGAGCAGTAAAATGTCGGTAGTATTCAAAAGACCAAAGGCTTTGTGCGATACCCCAACCCATTACTGCCCTGGCTGTACTCACGGCATAATTCACCGTCTTGTAGCAGAGGTGATAGACGAAATGGGAATAGAGGGCGAAACTGTAGGTATATGTCCTGTCGGCTGTGCCGTAATGGCATACGATTATTTTAATTGCGATATGATAGAGTCACCGCACGGCCGTGCACCTGCGGTTGCAACAGGTGTAAAGCGAGCAAACCCTGACATTTTTGTATTCACATACCAGGGCGACGGTGACCTTGCGGCAATCGGCACTTGCGAAACTATGCACGCCGCCGCAAGAGGTGAGAATATAACTGTTATATTTGTAAATAACACCATTTACGGAATGACAGGCGGACAGATGGCACCTACCACCATTCCGGGACAGGTGACACAGACCACGCCCTTCGGTCGTGACCCTAAATCACAGGGTTTTCCGCTCAAAATGTGTGAAATATTATCACAGCTTGACGGAACTGCTTTGGCACAGAGAGTATCGGTTGACAGCCCTGCCCATATAAAAGAGGCAAAAGCCGCTATACGCAAGGCATTTGATAATCAAAAGCATAAGCGTGGATTTTCCATTGTAGAGGTTTTGTCAACGTGTCCTACGAATTGGGGTATGACACCGCAGGAGGCAATGGAGAGATTGCGTAAGGAAATGATACCGTATTTCCCGCTTGGAGTATATAAGGACTCGCCTGTATGGGACGGAGGTGAGGAGTGATGCTTACGGAAATCGTAATATCAGGCTTTGGGGGACAGGGAGGACTGTTCGCCGGAAAATGTATTGCTCATGCCGCAATGCTTTCGGGTATGGAGGTTTCGTGGCTCCCGTCATACGGACCTGAAATGCGTGGAGGTACGGCAAACTGCTCGGTATGTATTTCCGATACACAAATAGGCTCGCCGTTGGTAAACGAGCCTGATATACTAATAGCAATGAATACACCGTCATTTGACAGATTTGCCCATACCGTAAAGCGTGGCGGATATATATTTACCGACAGTTCTATAACCGATAGGATATGTGACAGGGACGATATTTCTGTAAATTACGTTTCTGCATCACAGCTTGCACAGGAAAATGGACTTTCGGGTATGGCAAATGTTGTATTATTGGGACGTACCATGAAAGACTGCGCAGACAGACTTATGGGGGTAAATCTCAAAACACTCAGTGAGACGTTCAAAACTATTATTCCTAAATCAAAATCAGGATTGGTAGATAAAAACATTCAGGCACTGATGCTTGGAATGGAATATTAAATAATTTCGGATATAAGCTCAAGGACCTTAAAACGCACCTTGGGCTTTTTTGTTATCAGTTCATAGCTTTCGTCATTAAGATTTTCTTGTAAAACAAGCTGTGCTTTGTCCGCTTTTCCCGTAACGCATAAGGGCGGATACATCACGCACCACCAATTCTGCCCGTTCCCCTCATCAAGAATAACACGCACTCCCTTGTACTTGCCTTGGGAGAGCGTGATATTACCATAGCTTTTGCGAGGGAATAAAAATGTCCCGTATTGTGCTTTTGCTTTGTATGGAATGTTGTTGGCAGTAAGATAATTATTGGCTGTATCCTCTGCTGTTTTTACGAATGTATCGGTGTCGGTTATGGGAATATCGGTTACGGCTTTTAGAATTTCATCACGGATCTCTAATTTCACTCTCTGGTCATATTCGCTATCGGAGCGTGCCAATATATGCAGCCTGATAAGTCCTGACTGCAAATCGTTTGAGAGAGTATTTGCATATACGCAAAGCGAGAGCATAAAGACAGCGACCATAGATAATGCAAAAAAAGTTTTCTTCATAATAATTCCTCCGTTTTTTTTCTTGAGATAATTCTTGACACTTTTAATAAAACTATACATTTCGGGAAATAATGATAAAAAAGACCGAAAGGATGAAGGTTATGAAAAAAATAATTTCATTAATAACAATGAGTGTTGTTTTAAGTGTCAGTGTCCTGTATTATCCGTCAATCAAGGTATATGGTGCGACATCGGATTTACAGCTTATGGCACGTGCGGTAAACGGTGAGGCACGAGGCGAGCCGTATACAGGACAGGTGGCAGTGGCGGCGGTTATTCTAAACAGAGTAAAGCACTCGTCATTTCCTAACACTGTAGCAGGGGTAATTTATCAGCCCGGGGCATTCACCGCCGTATCTGACGGACAGATTAATACGCCTATTGACTCAAATTCCACAGTGTACAAGGCGTGCCGTGATGCTATGAACGGCTGGGACCCATCAGGCGGTGCGATTTATTATTTCAACCCCGACACTGCCACAAACTCGTGGATATGGTCAAGACCATTGATAGTGCAGATAGGTAAACATAGATTTTGCAAATGAATAACGCAGAAGATAAGCGTCGCATCTCACCCTTTTGCGGGACTTGAAGTATAAACATACGTCTGCGTCCCTTAAAAGGGCAATCTGCTCGCTTCTCTTATGTATTTAAAAAGGAGGATAAGCAGAAGATAAGCGTCGCATCTCACCCTTTTGCGGGACTTGAAGTATAAACATACGTCTGCGTCCCTTAAAAGGGCAAGCTGCTCACTTCTCTTCTGCGTTTGAAAAGGAGGATAATATGAAAAAAGAAAACAAAATTCATATAGCTGCATATTCCGTACTCGGTATAATAATAGTCGTTCTTACTATTATGTGGTGCAGATGTGCAATGAGTAAAAATAAACTTAATACGTCCCTTACAAATTCTTATGACAGGGCGTTTTTTGAGCTTGCCGATTACGTAGGCGAAATAGATGTGTTGCTTACAAAAGCACAGCTTGCATCAACTCCTGCACAGATGGCATCAATTTCAAACGAGATATTTATGCAGTCAGCAGAGGCAAAGTCGTGCTTTGGCGAGTTGCCCCAGCAGGACGTAAATCTTGAAAAAACGGCGAAGTTCTTAGCACAGGTGGGTGATTACACCTATGTCCTGTCGCAGAATATGATAAACGGACAGAATATATCCGAGGAGGAATATACAACCTTAGGCAAACTCAATGACTATGCGAGCGAGCTTAGTAAAAGATTAAATGATATAGAAACGAAAATATACAGAGGTGAAATGAGCTTTTCTACCGCCGAGGCAACGAGTGTCATAACACGTGCGTTGGCAGCAGACGATATTTTCGGTGATTTGGAGAATGTCGAAAAAGCCTTTGAGGGGTATCCGTCACTGATTTATGACGGACCATTCTCGGAGCATATAGAAAATGCAGAGTCAGAGATGTTAAAATCCGCCCCTGAGGTATCGGCAGAGGAGGCATATAAAAAAGCGAGGGAGTTTATCGGTGATAAGGCGGAGGGCTTGGAATATGAGGCGGATATGACAAACACTGCCATTGAAAGCTATGTATTTTCTAAGAACGCAGATAACGAACAGATTGCTGTAAGCGTAACGAAAAAGGGCGGATATATCCTGTATTTCATAAACAGCCGAGTGGTGCGTGAGAGTAATTACGATAAGGATTCCGCAACGGCTGTGGCACACAAGTATCTGACAGAGCATGGTTTTACAGATATGTCAAGCAGTTACTATGAGATAACCGATAACATTGCAACCATCAACTTTGCGTATGAAAAAGACGGAATTAAAATGTATTCCGACCTTATAAAGGTGCGTGTGGCACTCGATACAGGCGAGATTGTGGGCGTTGAATGTAAGGGATATTTGATGAACCACAAAGACCGAGGCAATATGCATGCAGTAATGAGCGAGGAGGAGGCACGCACAAAGGTGTCGTCGCATCTGTCTGTAGGAACAGGCAAACTTGCCTTAATTCCAAAGGACTCACTGCGTGAGGTGTTGTGCTATGAGTTTCACGGCACGCACAAGGACAAGAATTTTATAGTCTATATCAATGCCGAAAACGGACGTGAGGAGAAAATTCTACTCCTTTTAGAATCGGAAACAGGCATATTAACAGTTTAATTGCAAAAGCAGGAGCATTTTTTATTGAAAATGTTCTTGCTTTTTTTGTAAAAACAGTTGTTTTTTTGCAAACAAAATGATATAATGGATACATATATTCTATAGAATGAGGTAGCAGTATGAGAATTTATAATACTCTTACAAGACAAAAAGAAGAATTTGTCCCAATGGACAAGGACAACGTAAAGATGTATTCTTGCGGACCTACGGTGTATGACTATTTCCATATAGGAAATGCAAGGCCGTTTATTATGTTTGATACTATGCGCAGATACCTTGAATATATTGGGTACAATGTGACCTTTGTTCAGAACTTTACGGATATTGACGATAAAATGATTAAGCGTGCAAATGACGAGGGCATAACCGTAAAGGAGCTTGGCGAGAAGTTTATCGCCGAGTATTACAAGGATGCCGAGGCAATCGGAGTTAAAAAGGCGACAATACATCCGAGAGCTACGGAGAATATTGATGCAATAATTGATATTATAAAAAATCTTTGCGATAACGGCTATGCATATAATGTTGACGGAAATGTATATTTCAGAACAAAGAAATTCG
>CADBPJ010000113.1 GCA_902796445.1 uncultured Ruminococcus sp.
CTTCCGGGTGGTAGAATTGTCAGCATTCATAACCATATTATTTTCGATAAGTTTATCATTCGTGATGGACTTGTATATCAAAAATATTTCGGACAGCTTAAACACGAAAAACGCTCAAAGGCAGCGAAGAAAATGACGGCACTTCCTGATTACCCGTATAAAAAGCTATATGAAAGCTTTGAGGACTTTGCTGAACGGGAAAGATATATGGACTATAACGACGAATATGAAGGTTATGGTTATGTATATAATCCGAATGCTTTTTATGATTGGTATTGCATAGGCGGTCGTTGGCCTAAAATGTTTCTCGTCAAAGAGGAATGTACCGACTTCACTATCGGTGATCGCGATTATCCCGATAATTATTATGAAGCTCCACAGGGATATCGTTGGGTTTCAGCGGCACGAAAAAAAGATATTCAATGGAAAGAGATGCGCCGATGCATCTTTAATGAGGCAATCCGGGAATACAAAGAATATAAGAAAATCTTTGAAACCGGGGTCGTTCCGGAAGAATACTATTGCAGAATCACAGAAAACGGCGTCAGTGCTTATGGGCAGTTATTATACAGTAAGGGCGAAACCTTATCTGAATATTTAACCAGAGAAGGCGTAAAAGATATGTGCAAACACATATTTTCACAGTATGCTCATGCCTATTTGCAGGACGGGATTTATCATTCTTGTGACGAATGTACGGTAGATGAGGAAATCGGCAAGCGTTCTTTTGAGGAATGGCGTAATATGCTTGATGAGTTCTATAATTCTTTGGATGACAACGCTGTATTGGTCAGCGTAGACTGTCACATTTAAGGGGGACTTTATTATGAAATTAACAAAAAGAAATAAACCTTTTGAATATAACGGTAAAACTTATTATATCGGCGAAGAAATTGTGGCTTTAAATAACAGTGAGTATTCCGGATTGTTCGGCAGAATTGTTGAAATCAGAGATGATGCAGACAAGGAAACCGATAATAAAACTCCGGATATTTATTGTGAATTTGATCCGCCGCTGTGTCCGAAAGATATTGAAGACCTGGAAAAAAGGTTTTCGGATTTGTATAAGGCACCTAAAAAGCTTGACGATATTACATTGGATAGCGTTATTATGGCTCCTGACATGATAAAAAGTCTCACAGAAAAGACTGACGGACGCAAAATCACAATTTATTCTCTTGAAGAGGATTGGGCATACGATGATGATTACGGTCATACAACTGAGATATTTCTTGATTATATGCTTGCAAAGAAAAAGCTTTGTGAAAAAATCAAAAATGAAAAAGAGGACGGCAGTGTTGAGCGTTGGCTTGATGATGACGAACTCATTGAGGACTATGGTAATGATTATTATGAAGCCTATCTTGACGGATATTATTCTTCAAGTCATTATCTTGTCGATATCACATCTCATAGTGTGTCGGTAAATGATTCTGTTGTTTCAGACTTTGCCAATGCCTATATTAGTAAATCAAGGGTTGAGGATTTTGTATCCCAAATTGAACAGTGGGATGAAGTTGAAAAAATGACAGACAAGCAGTACAATGCCATGATAACCGATAAGGATCTGCCCGATCGTATCCGGACTGCACTCAGTAAAAATGATACATACTGGGAGGCCTATTGGCAAAGCATATCTGAACTGGCATTCAGAATGGTTGAGGAATACTCAAAAAAACAATTTAGCGAGGAGAATAAAAACAATGCAATTTCATGAAACCGTATACGGAAAAGGATTTTTTGAAGTTCAATTACCTAAGCTTACAGCTGCCATTAACAGACTTGCTGAAGCAATTGAACATCAAAACCAACAAGATAAAAATTCGAGTCAGGAGAATGAAAAATGATTTATGAACAACTGCAATGTATCGGCGGATTTATTATTCTGACCGGATACATAAAACAAATCAGAGATATTTACGATGGAGCTTCCTGTTTAGGATTGAGTCTTAAAGCCTATTCTACAGTGTTAATAGGCGTTTTCCTTATGGAGTTCAATGCATTAAATATCTTATTGAAAGGCTACGGCTCTGCTTTCTTTGTTACCAACACAATCACTTGTGTAATAATATCTCATTTGATATTGTTGATTTGGGCGCGGCAGGATGCAGAAAAAAAGCAAAGAACTATCATAAAAGACGCTTTCTTTGTTTCAGTATACAATAATGACAGTGTTATTTTAACACCTTGCAAAGTTAATCTGAATACAAAAGAGATCAGCGACATTGTCAGCGCACCTTATGTTATTACCGGAACATTGACTTCCGAGTGCGTTATAATCGGAGAAAATGAGTTTCCGGCTGAAGAAGCGGAATCCAGGCAGAACCAAGATAGTTTTTGGTACTAAGGGGGTATAAATTATGCCCGACAGGAAACTTACAAGCATTGTTTCATACCCTGAAAGAGGCATCGGCGGAAATAACCGTTATCGTGGAAATTGTTCCCCGAAGCTTATTGAGGATTTAATATCCTTTTTTAAGCCGAGCGAAATATGCGATTATATGTGCGGAAGCGGAACAACAAAAGCTGCTGCGGATAATTGCAAAATCAAAAGCAACATTTATGATTTGCACAGCGGTTTTGACATTCTGAACTGCGATATTCCCGAACGCCCGGAGTTTGTTTTCTGGCATCCGCCATACTGGGATATTATTGTGTATTCCGATGTTATGTATAAAGCGTCAGATGTTATGAGTAAATTCGGATATGATCCGATTAAGCATGACCTTTCACGCATACAAGACTGGAATAAATTCGTTGAAGTTATGAATTATGCAATGATGAAACAGTATAGCGCCTTGCAAAAAGGCGGACGAATGGCAGTTCTTATGGGCGATATAAAAAAGAAAGGCAAACTTTATAGTATGATTTCCGAAATTATAAAGCCCGGAACACTCGAAAACATTATCATTAAGGCACAGCATAACTGCTTTTCGGATAATATAAGCTACAGCGGACATTTTATCCCTATTCTGCACGAATATGTGATGATTGTACGCAAGGACAATCCCCTCATATTTCCGATACTGTTTAGTAAAAAACAAAATTCGGACATACGGGATATGCCTGGTGCTACATGGCGCGATGTTGTAGCGGCAGTTCTTGAAGAAAAAACTGAAGCCGTACCGCTGTCATATTTGTATGAGCAGCTTGCAGAACACAAAAAGGCAAAACAAAATAAATGGTGGAAAGAAAAAATCCGCCAGACATTGCAGTATAATCCTGCTTATTTCGTTCATACCGAGCGTGGTATGTGGAAATTAAGCAGAACAACTGCATAGTTCAACCTAAAAGGGTGTTGCTTCGGCAGCACCCTTTTTTAACGTGCAAATTTAGGAGGTGTAATTAATGAGTGCATTACTATCGTTTATTATCGGTCTGATACTCGGCGGAGTGATCGGCTTTTTTGCGATGTGCTTATTTCAGCTTAACAAAAATTAAAATTCAGTTTTATGCTCTATTCTTTGAAAATGGATTGACTATTTGAGAAAAATCTGATATAATAACTGTATCAGTTTCAAGGTTTCTAAAGAGAAATCAAAGTATATCAGAGTTTCAAAGTGTCATTTAGCACGCAAATGTGCTATCTGGCACTTTTTTTATTTCATGCCAATTCATTTTGGACAAAAAGCCGACATTCCTTTATGGTTTGCCGGCTTTTGTTATATAAATCAAAAGCGGTAAACCGCAAATCAAAGAAAGGAGCATTTATTATGATGCAAAAATGTCAGGATGGTTACTATGTAACCTTCAGCAGTCTTCTTTCATTAGAGGACTACAACAAAGAACAGGAGGCACACACAAAATGGACCAGATGCCCGGTTAACGCATTGAAAGTCAACGCGTTGGATAAGGCGTCGCCGCTGTATGTAAACACATCTGCTTTTGCAAGTGAGGTTACATCAGAAGCAATCGAGGACACGACAGAAAATTTGGGGCTTGCTATGGAAGTGGACGGCAAAAACTATCCTATCCGTGACACAGCCTACAAAAGC
>CADBPJ010000114.1 GCA_902796445.1 uncultured Ruminococcus sp.
CATCAAAAATTATAGCAGTATTGCCCGGGGCACTGTTCTTGTTGGAGTTCGCAGTCAATATTCCGTTATATTTTTCACAAATAATATAAGATAAGCTTTTAATCAATCCCACGCAAGTTTATTATATTTAGCTGTGAATTCGTGTAAATACAATAAAATTGGGGATGCCGTAAATACAGCCTCCCCATAAAAGATACAGATATTTTTACATATCCAACTTAGAATTTTTTCAATATATTTATAACATCCGAAAGCTCTTGCGGTTTCACTTTATCAGCAGGCTTATTTTCTAAAACGCAGTTCATAAAATACTCAATTTCGTTTTCGTATGCGTTTGTTGACGGTAAGCCTATATCACCCATTGACTTATCATCGGACACATTAAACATAACCGTCTCGCCATTAGCTTCATAAATCGTTAGCTTTGCGTCTGTGTATTCCAAAAGAGCATCCTCAAATTGGAAACGAAAACCTGATTTAAAGGTAAAATCAGATGACGTATACCACGAAGACTCAACCATAATAAAGAAATCATCATAATCATATATGCCTGCTATATAATCCTGGTTTTCTTTTCTTGCACGACGCATTGTGTCATTATTCGGCTTTCCAAATGCCCATATAACAAAATCTAAATCATGTATATGCAAATCATATGGTACAAGCCCGCTTCGGTTTACATCCATCATCCAATTATCAAAGCTCCATTTTGGCATTGAGCCAAGTCTATGCATCACACCCGAAAGAAGCTTGCCGTACTTGCCCGTTTCGTAACATGACTTAACGAACTCGTACTCAGGCCAAAATCTTAAAACCTGTGCAATCATAAACTTAACGTTATTAGCCTCTGCCGTGTCATATGCCCGTTTAACATCTTCTTCTTTTAATGAAATCGGTTTTTCGCATATTACATTTATGCCCTTTTCCATAGCTTTGACCGCAAAATCCACATGAAGATATGTCGGCAAACATATATCAAGTATATCAATTTTTTCTTTCTCAAGCATTTCATCAAAATCTGTATACTGTCTGTATTGTGGATATTTTTCCATCTGTTCAGGCCTTACATCGCATATTGCGACTAATTCTGCCTCTTTCATATTCTCCCATCCGGGAATATGTGCTCCTGATATTCCGCCAACTCCTACTAATCCGATTTTTAGCATAAAGCATCACCCCCATAGATTTCTGTAATAATATTTTTCAAATAACCCTTTGCATACTCAATATCTTTAAGTTGTTCTTCGCCATCTATCTCACGCTCAATAGTAACATAACTGTCATAGCCAAGCTCTTTAAGCTTAATAAATAAAGCCTTAAAATCAACCTTACCGTCGCCTATTCTCTTTTCTTTACCCAAATCATGACCGTTTATAGGATAAACTCCATCCTTTGCGTGTATATTTCTTATGTATTTACCAAACACATCAAGCGCATCAACAGGGTTAGCCTTTCCGTAAAGGATAAGATTTGCTGTATCAAGATTTATGCCAAGATTGCCTGTAGCGACCGTTTCAATACATCTCAACATCGCAACAGGTGTCTCCTGCCCTGTTTCAAACAACAAAAACTGACCATTTGACTTACAATATTCTGCCACTCTTTTTATTGCATCGCACAACGGGCCAAACTGAACATCATACGGATTTTCGGGGATAAAACCCATATGTGTTACTAAATCTGTAACACCAAGGTATTTTGCAAAATCACTGCCTGTACATAGATTCTTAATACGCATTTCTCTGTACTCCTCAGGCAAAAGACCAAGCGTTTTATAACCCTCATAGAAATTCCACTCCGCAGGGCCTTCCCATCCACACCATACCGCTGAAATTTCCACACCGTATTTTTCAAAGTATTGCTTAATTATTTGGGCATTTTCCTTTGTCATAATATCATGCTTCCATGCTATTAACTGAACTGAATTAAAACCTGCGTTTTTTACATTCCTGACTTGCTCCTCTACGGTACTCACATCATTATACCCAAGACACACTCCAATTTTCATAATAAAAATCTCCTCTCTATAATTTCTTTAAATTGTCTTGACTTACAGATATTTATATTATATAATAACAAAGTCTACATTTCAATGATATATATTGCTGTTTTTTTGGATTATATTGTCTTTTTGTGTTAGAAAAGGAGAATAGATATGTATATAGGTATATATGAAAACCATGATAAGTTGACAAATAAACTTTTTCCATTCATATTTCATCATCTAAAATCAGATGAATACAACTTGGCTTATCCACATTGGCATAAAAATGTAGAGCTTCTTTTATGTGTAGACGGTCACGGCAAGGCTATTGTTGCAGGAAAAACATACGAATGGTGTCCTGGTGATATAATTGCTGTAAACCCTGATGAAATGCATATGTTTTGTACAGATGATACGATAGAATACTACTGTATCATTGCTACATATGATTTTTGCATCGAAAACGGTATTGACCTATCAACTAAATCTTTTATACATTTAACCAATGATACGTATATAGGAGAATTATTTAGAAATGCTGTCACTGATTTTACATCTGATGAAATTGATATAACAAAAACACGTATTGACGTTTTATTATTTCTATATGAGCTTTCTAAAAAACATTCTGAACCAAATGAGAGTAAAGAGAGTAATTTTAATGAAATTGCTAATGTTATACAGTATATATACGATAACTATAATAAAAATATCACCTTAGACGATGCGGCAAAGGTTGCAGGTTTAAGTAAACATTATTTCACGAAGAAATTTAAACAAGTTACAGGAACAACCTTTGTCTTGTTCCTTAATCGTGTACGGTGCAACAATGCCGCTGAGATGATTTCTAACGGCACATCTATAAGCGATGCAAGCTATGCCTGCGGCTTTAATGATCCGGCTTTCTTCTCGCGAACATTCAAAAAACTGTTAGACAAAAATCCATCATCTGTGAAAAAATTCAGATAGTTTCGATTTGAAATATATACATATTATAAGGGACTGAATGGATTTAGATTCTACGCTAAATGCAACAGTCCCTATTATTTATCTTATTATATGTTTCGGTACTCCGTTCTCTGTAATTACCTGTACATCACCCATTATCAAAGGTTTACAGTATTTGATAAATTCATCCGTTACATCATTTCCATCAGCTGAAATAAATTCATCAGGGACTTTTCTTTCTTTGTTTGCTACGTCACATACATTATTTTCGACAATGTTACATACATAATCGCCGTCACGTTTAAATCCCATTACAATACCACGCTTTCCTTTTGCGGCGGCAAGAGCGGCACTCTTGCCTATTCTTTCAGACTCGTCAAGGTCAGTAAGGGACGTGAAATGTCCTCCGCAACGCTGCAGGACACTCAACTCTACACTACGCATTTTATACCCGAATTCGTCACCCAAAAATTTTTCCAATACCTTCGCACAGCCTGCAAGCTGAGCATGACCGAAAATGTCATGACTTTGCGTTGCCTGAGCACAGTAGTATTCGCCATTCTCGTCCTTAATACCCTCTGATACTGCAATAATTATATTATTTTCTTTACAGTTTTTTATATCCTCGATTATCTTTTCACGGCTTACGGGACGTTCAGGTAAATAAATCAAATGCGGAGCTGATGAATTTTCGCTACGCGCCAATGATGACGATGCTGTAAGCCAGCCTGCATTTCTACCCATAATTTCGATAATTGTAATTGATTTTTCTGCATAAACACCGCTGTCACGTGCCACCTCTTTAACCGATGATGCAACAAAACGTGCCGCCGAACCGAAGCCGGGCGTATGATCTGTACCTGCCAAGTCGTTATCAATGGTTTTGGGTGCACCAACAACAGCAATATCTATATTATGTTCTTTAGCATACCTTGAAAGCTTGTCTACTGTGTCCATAGAATCGTTTCCGCCGATATATATAAACTTATCAATATCATTCTTCTTAAACACCTCAAAGATACGCTCATACATATCTGTATCACTGTCTGCATCAGGCAGTTTTATTCTGCATGAGCCTAAATATGCTCCTGGTGTGTTTTTGAGCAATGCACGATTTTGCGCATCTTCAAAAATATTGTTCAAATTCATAAAATTATCATCAATAACACCCTTAATTCCGTTTACGGCACCTAAAATTTGCGTACCGTTTTCAAGTGCTCCTTCTATAACACCCAAAAGTGTTGCATTAATAGCCGCTGTCGGCCCGCCTGACTGTGCAACTGCAAATTTTGACATATAACTTTCCCCCATATATTATTATTTACTTAAATTATACTATATTTAAACACAATAGTCAAGCAATCGATAAATTTTAGCAAAAAAAAACCATATCCAAAATATTTACATTTCAATTCAAAAATATTGTGTATTTTTGTCTTAATTTACTATAGACATACACAACATAATGTGGTAGAATAGAAATATAATAAATAAAATACAATTACACATAATAGATACAAAAAGAGAAACGAGGGATAAATATGAGCAACGAAATTCCACAGTGGGAAGGCTTTGTAAAAGGCAGGTGGAGCGAGGAAGAAATAGATGTACGAGAGTTTATACAGCTTAACTACACACCTTATGAGGGTGACGATTCATTTCTTGCAGATCCTACTGATGCTACAAAGAAATTATGGGATCAGACTCTTACTTTTATGCAACGTGAAAGAGAAGCGGGCGGCGTTCTTGATATGGACACCGACGTTGTATCCTCTATTACATCACACGGTGCAGGATATATTAACAAAAATCTCGAAAAAATTGTCGGTCTTCAGACAGACAAGCCATTGAAGCGTTCATTACAGCCGTACGGCGGCATAAGAATGGCTGAGACTTCATGCGAATCATATGGCTACACTGTATCACCACATATAAGCGAGATATTTACAAAATATCGTAAAACGCATAATCAGGGCGTATTCGATGTATATACACCCGAAATGCGTCTTGCACGTAAGTCAGCTATTATAACAGGCTTACCAGATGCATATGGCAGAGGTAGAATTATAGGCGATTACAGACGTGTAGCATTATATGGTATTGACAAGCTTATTGCCGATAAGAAAAAGCAAAAAGCACAGCTTGACGGTGAAATGACCGAGCATAAAATCCGCTTACGCGAAGAATTGCAGGAGCAGATTAATGCACTTGGTGAGATGATAGAGCTTGGTAATATTTACGGCTGTGATATTTCAAAGCCTGCAAGGAATGCACAGGAGGCTGTACAGTGGCTGTATTTTGGTTATCTTTCAGCTATAAAACAGCAGAATGGTGCCGCAATGAGTATCGGAAGAACATCAACCTTCCTCGATATTTATATTGAGCGTGATATTAAAAATGGTGTTATTACAGAGGAGGAAGCACAGGAGCTTATAGACCATTTCGTAATGAAATTGCGTTTGGTTAAGTTTGCAAGAACTCCCGAATACAATTCTCTATTCTCAGGTGATCCGACATGGGTAACAGAGTCAATCGGCGGTATGGGAACAGATGGCAGAACACTTGTTACAAAGAACTCATTCAGATACTTGCATACACTTTCAAACCTTGGCCCCGCGCCTGAGCCTAACCTTACAGTTTTGTGGTCACCAAGACTACCCAAGGACTTTAAGGAATTTTGTGCAAAAATGTCTATTAAGACATCATCTGTACAATACGAGAATGACGATATGATGCGTGATACTC
>CADBPJ010000115.1 GCA_902796445.1 uncultured Ruminococcus sp.
GAATTTTGTGATATTCGTGGGGCTGTAGCAAAATGTAGCTTAATTACAGCCAATAACGTCAAAAAATGAGGACTTTTGCATCTGCAATCGTCCTCATTTTTCTGTTTAGTGGCTGTTCATTTTGCTACAGCCCCTTCGTTTCGCAAATTCTGCATCTAAATCCATTCAGCCCCAAAAGGGACCATTGCTTAACGCAACAGCCACATATGTTATTTACTTAAGTCACAATGCCTCACCGCATCTCTGACCTTTAACACGAATGAGGGAGAAACAGACAGTTCATCAATTCCCATACGCAGAAAAGTTTCTGTAAGCGTGGTATCTGCTGCAAGCTCGCCGCAGATGCCTATCCACGCACCATGCCTATGAGCATTTTCGGCAGACATTTCGATAAGTCGCAAAATCGCCTCGTGATGTGTGTCAATAAACTGCTCTATTGATGCATTCTGTCTGTCGCATGCAAGCGTGTATTGCGTGAGGTCATTAGTGCCGACACTGAAGAAATCGACCATTGGTGCAAGCTTGTCGCTGATTATTGCCGCCGCAGGAGTTTCTATCATAATACCAAGTTCCGTTTTGTCAGATATTGCAACACCATCAGCTTTAAGTTCGTTTCTGACCTCTTCGCATATTGAAAGTATCTGTGTAAGCTCCGAAACACTTGTTATCATAGGGAACATAATACCTAAGTTACCATATGCTGAAGCACGGTACAGGGCGCGGAGCTGTGTTTTAAATATCTCGGGATGTGTAAGACAAATGCGTATGGCACGACAGCCAAGGGCAGGGTTTTCTTCTTTTGCTAAGTTGAAATAATCCGCCTGCTTGTCTGCGCCTATATCGAGTGTTCTTATTATGACCTTTTTGCCTGCCATACTTTCAAGTACCTTTTTGTATGCCGCAAACTGTTGTTCTTCGGTAGGGTAATCTGTATTTTCAAGATAAAGAAATTCACTTCTGAAAAGTCCTATACCATCTGCATCCCCTGCAAGTACCGCACCGATATTATCAGCACTGCCGATGTTTGCATAAATATTGATTTTCGTTCCGTCAAGAGTGATGTTTTCCTTGCCTTTAAGCTCCTGTAAAAGATGTTTTTTTTCCTCGTCCTCTGACTTTTTCAGCTCAAGTCGTGACAATGTATCTCTATCAGGATTTACGAATATTTCACCTGTATAACCATCAACAACAGCCATATCTCCGTTTCTCACATTCTTTAGAAAATCCTCGCCGACTCCGATTATAGCAGGAATATTCATAGTCCTTGCAAGTATAGCTGTATGAGAATTTGATGAACCAAGTGCCGTAACAAAGGCAAGTACCTTGTCCTTATCAAGTAATACTGTTTCACTCGGAGCAAGATCATCTGCGCAGATGATAACCTTTTCATCAGAAACATCACCTTCGCCATCATCTTGTGAAAGACAGCTTATTATGCGGTTTGAAATATCCTTAACATCTGCAGAGCGTGCCTGCATATACGTATCGTCCATAGAGGCAAACATTTCCGCAAAGTTATCTCCCGTTACTGCTACAGCATATTCAGCATTAACAGATTGAGTTTCTATAATGCTTAATATTGACTCATTATAATCCTCATCTTCAATCATCATCATATGTATCTCAAATATCTGCGCATTAGCCTCGCCAACCTCTTTGAGTGCTTTGTTGTAGATATCCAGAAGCTCATTTGATGCTTTTTCTTTTGCAATTTGAAGTTTTAATTTTTCAGCTTCAATATCATCAATATGTGTTCTTTTTACTGATGCTTCTTTTCTCTTGAATACAGATATACGCCCAAGAGCTATTGCGCCGTAAACACCTTTGCCTTTAAATGTTGTCATAGTAACATTCCTCCCATAAGAAGATTTGTATGCGGCGGGGTTGCCGTATAAATAATACTATGACTGAGTATTCCCTTTTTAGTTCATTATTATTCTTTTTGGCGTTTAAATCACAGCGTTTTTAAAAGCTCAGATATTTTCTCTTTTTTTGCAAGCCCATCGGAAAATGCAGTTGCACCTCCAGCGGCTGTTCCAAGCCTTAGAGCATATTCATAATCCCCGTTCTGTATTCCTGCTATAAATCCTGCTACCATTGAATCTCCTGCACCTACGGAGTTTTTGACTGTGCCTTTGCAAGCTCCCAAGCGGTGAGTGATGCCGTTTTTGTCAATCAGCATTGCACCTTTCTCTGCCATTGAAATAAGTACGTTTACAGCACCCATATTCTTAAGCTTTCTTGCGTATTTTTCAATTTCTTCGTCTGTTTTAAGTTCGACACCGAACATCTCGCTAAGTTCATGATTATTGGGTTTTATTAAAAACGGCTTGTATTTAAGTACATTTAAAAGCAAATCATTAGTAGCATCAACAACAGTTCGGATTTTTTTGTGAGAAATTTTTTGAAGTATCTTTTCGTAAACATCTGACGGTAGGGAAGAGGGGATACTGCCTGCTAATATAAGTATATCTCCGCAAGATAACGCATCAAACTTTTCAAAAAGCAGTGCTATTGCACTGCCGTCAATATCGGGTCCTTGACCATTGAGTTCCGTTTCTACGTTTGATTTTATCTTTACGTTTATTCGTGAGTTACCTTTTTTAAGATGTACGAAATCTGTATCTATCCCCATATTGGCAAGGCCTTTTTCGATAGCCTCGCCCGTAAATCCTGCTGTAAAGCCAAGCGTTTTTGAGGCTATACCAAGCTCTTTTAAGATGATGGATACGTTTATTCCTTTCCCTCCAAAATAAATATCTTCTTTTAGAGAACGGTTTGTCACTCCAAATTTCATTTCTTTTGTATGAACAACATAGTCGATTGCAGGGTTGAACGTTACCGTGTAGATCATTTTACATTTCCTCCGTATATATCCGTTCAACATCTGTACATTTGCCGCTATCGTCATCTACTGTGAATATACAACCGCAAAACTGACCTTTGCCTGTTGCTATTTCAAATTTCTGTGGCATTGTATGAATAAATCTGTTTATAATTATTGTCTTATTCATTCCAAGTACGGAATCTTTTGGACCTGTCATACCTAAATCTGTAATATATCCTGTGCCGCCGTCAAGAATTTTTGCATCGGCCGTCTGTATATGTGTATGCGTACCGAACACCGCACTGACCTTGCCATCAAGGAAGTATCCCATTGCCATTTTTTCAGATGTGACCTCGGCATGGAAATCCACAAATATAATAGGCGTTATTTCGCGAATTTTTTCTATTTCTTTCTCCACAGCATCAAAAGGTGAGTTGCAAGGCAACATATTAACTTGTCCAATAAGGTTTATAATGCCGATTTTTTTGCCATTGCGTGCTGTCATAATGACACTGCCGCACCCGGGCTGATTACCCTGCATATTAAGCGGTCGTATAACATCGCCCTCCTGTTCCATAACGGAAATGACTTCTTTTGCGCCCCAAACGTGATTACCCATTGTAAACACATCTGCACCTGCGCGTTTCATTTCGTTATAACATGACCGAGTCATTCCTCTGCCGTGATTTGAGTTTTCACCATTGACTATTACAAAGTCAATATTTTTTTGATATTTGAGCTCCTCAACATACCGAAAGAGCATATCTCTGCCTACACGGCTTACAACATCACCAACGCATAATACTTTCATAATTCATAACCTTTCCTAATAGCAAAAAAAGGAACAATAACAAATAGGTAGAAGCTTCAATAACACTCTGTACGCTGTCCCTTTATCGAACAGTGTAGAAAGTATTACCGATATTTGAAATTGTTCCGATTTTTCTGTTGTTTGTGAGATTACTTTGCGTAATCTACTGCACGAGTTTCACGTATCAGACTAACCTTAATCTGACCAGGATATTCAAGCTCGGCCTCAATTTTCTTTGCGATTTCTTTCGCAACAATTATCATACCATCATCGTTTACAACGTCGGGTTTAACCATAATTCTGATTTCGCGACCTGCCTGAATAGCAAACGATTTTTCAACACCGTTAAATTCATTTGCAATACTTTCAAGCTTCTGTAAACGCTTTATGTATGTTTCGAGATTTTCACGTCTTGCACCCGGGCGTGCTGCTGAAATTGCGTCTGCCGCCTGTACAAGTGTTGCAACGATAGTCTGTGCCTCAACGTCACCGTGATGTGCCATGATAGCGTGTACAACATCCTTGTTCTCTTTGAACTTACTTGCAATGTCTGCACCGATAGTAACATGTGAGCCTTCAATTTCGTGGTCTACGGCTTTACCTATATCATGCAACAAGCCTGCACGCTTTGCAATGTTTACGTCACAGCCAAGCTCGCCTGCCATAACACCTGCAAGGTGAGATACCTCGATAGAATGTTTCAGCACATTCTGACCATAGCTTGTTCTGTAACGAAGCTTACCGATAAGCTTAATAAGCTCAGGATGTAATCCGTGTACACCTGTAACAAATGCGGCGTTTTCACCCTCTTGCTTGATGATAGCCTCAACCTCTTTACGTGATTTCTCGACTGCTTCTTCTATTCTTGCGGGGTGAATACGTCCGTCAACAATAAGCTTTTCGAGTGCCATCTTGGCAATCTCGCGTCTTACGGGATCGAAACTTGATACGATAACAGCCTCGGGCGTATCGTCAATGATAAGATCGACACCTGTAAGCGTTTCAAGGGTACGGATATTTCGTCCCTCGCGGCCAATAATGCGACCCTTCATGTCGTCATTGGGTAAGCTTACAACAGATACTGTCGTTTCAGCAACATGGTCTGCGGCAACCTTCTGAATAGACATTGCCACAATGTTTTTAGCCTTACGTTCTGCTGTTTCCTTAGCCTCTTGCTCAATTTCTTTAACCATAACAGCAGCATCATGTCTTGCACTTGTTTCTATTTCCTGTACAAGGATAGCCTTTGCCTCCTCGCGGGTTAATCCCGAAATCTTTTCAAGTGCCTCTGTCTGCTGTTGCTTAATTTCTGCTATTTCACTTTCCTTCTTCTCTAAAGTACGGAGCTTGCTGTTATATACTTGCTCTTTCTTTTCGAGATTGTCTGTCTTTTTATCTAATGCTTCTTCTTTTTGATTAAGTCTGTTTTCCTGTCTGGAAATTTCGCTTCTGCGCTCCTTGATTTCTCTGTCAAGCTCTTGGCGCAAGCGTTGATTTTCTTCTTTTGCTTCAAGCAGTGCTTCTCTCTTTTTAGCATCTGCGGTGCGTTCTGCATCTGAAATAATGGCCTTTGCCTTTTCTTCTGCTGAGCCATATTGAGCTTCAGCTACTTGTTTTCTATGCTCAACGCCTGACGAGAAGCCTTTTTTGTACGAAACAAAAGAGCCCACACCACCAATAACCGCAACACCTGCTACAAGCAATATTGCTATTAAATCTATCTTAAACACCTCCTAATTTTGTGATAATATATTCCACACCCAATCGGAGGCATACCATAAAATATGGTTGCTCATATTCATTATTTACGTTTTACGGACTTGCAGGTATATACCGCTTCACGTGTTTAAAATGCAAGCAACCGTCGGCACACCAAAGATTGTGTGCAGCTTCGATAACTGTAACATTTCAGAAAATTCTTTTAAAGAAATACCAGCATATATATTGTACAATATTTTACGTAAAATGTCAATACGTTTATGTGTGATTTAAATAAAATTTTTTTTACGTTTTTGTTACATATGCTACAAGTAATGTTATTGACAGATCTGTTGTTTTAGGATATAATGGTCATAAATCCTGCCTTTACGGCATGATTGTAAATTTTATATTAAAGGAGAAGTGCTTTTTGATTAAGTACAACACAACGGAGATTGCATGCTGATGCGGGAGCTTGGCTTGCAATTCAACCTCCCGCTTTTTCGGCAGTTGAAGAAAACAATTTTCAGGAGGAAAAATAATGAATACAAATAACTATATAATTCGATTAGAAAAGAAAACGGAACAGCGACAGGTTGAAAATCTTGTTCGTGAGTCTTTTTGGAACGTGTATCGCCCTGGTTGCTATGAGCATTATGTACTTCACGTTTTACGTGATGATAAGGACTTTGTACCTGAACTTAACTTTGTAATGGAAAAAGACGGTGAGATTATCGGTCAGACTGTTTTTGTTAAGGCGAAGATTAAGGCTGATAACGGAGAGGAAATACCTATTACTACAATGGGTCCCATCTGTATTGCAAATGAGTTCAAAAGACAAGGTTACGGCAAAATCTTGCTTGATTTTGCACTTGGAAAAGCAAAGGAATACGGATTTTGCGCAATTTGCTTTGAGGGCAATATTGATTTTTACGGCAAGAGCGGATTTAGCTATGCATCGGATTTTGGCATACGCTATCATGGACTTTCTGAGGGCGATGATGCATCATTTTTCCTGTGCAAGGAGCTTGTTAAGGGCTATTTAGATGGAGTTACGGGGGAATATGCTACACCTGAGGTATACTATGTAAACGATAGCGACGTTGAAGAATTTGACAAAGAATTTCCGCCGAAAGAGAAACTGAAGCTTTCGGGACAGATTTTCTGAAATCGAACGAATAGGGGGCTGTTGCGTTAAGCAACAGCCCCTTGTGGGGCTGAATGGATTTAGATGCAGAATTCGCGAAACGAAGTGAAATGTGGATTTATACACATTTCGCCTTGC
>CADBPJ010000116.1 GCA_902796445.1 uncultured Ruminococcus sp.
GAAATATCAGTATTGGCAGTATAATGAGATGCAGGACAAGATGACAGACCCGGTTCAGGAGGATGAATTATGGTTGTTGACACCCAGTGATTATTATATAGCAAACAATTTTGCAATAGGTGCGGATTTTGAATCAGGTATATCTAATCTATCTTTGCCTACATCAGAGATAGAGAATAATATTATGCTGACAGAGGACAGCTTTGCAGATCTTGAAAATCGTGATTACAGAATCGTAGACAAAGAAGCACTTGCAAAAAATCCTGATTTTGTACAAATTCCAATGGATAAAATCGGATTACTGCCAAATACTCGTTGGGATAATATAGAGATTGGCGATATTGAGCCGCGTCAGCCTTTGTCAGGCTATGAAAACCGTGTAAATGCCGCAAAGATATTATTTGACTGGAAACAGGTAGAGTTTGCGGAGGACTACAGACTTGTAATAGCAAGGGACAAGGAATTTACGGATATAATTTACAATGAAACCGTAGATAATTCGAGTGCTATTGTTTCACTGGAGGAATTTGATCGCGAGCTGTATTATAAGATTATAGCTGAATCCAGAAGTAAACAGCTTGATTATGCTGAAAAAGAAAGCGAAGTGTTCAGTTTTTACACGTATTCTTTAGAAGAGGCAAATGCTGTGGCAAAAGCAGATAAATCACAGCTTCTCACAGCCATTACAGCAGCATCAAAGGTTGCTGATGGTATCGTAGAGGGCACAGCTCAGGGTGAGTATCCTGAAGGAACAAAAGAGAGCTTACAGAAGTATATTGACAAAACACAGATTTACAGAGAAGAAACCAATATACAGACATATATCGATGCAAAAACTGCAGAGGTATATGATAAGATTTGGGAGGTCCAGAAGACTGTAAATGTTGGAATTATGCCACTTAATACGGATAAGTCTGTATGGAAAAAGCTTGACACCTCAGCATTTGGAGGAGTTGCTTCAGCTGCAACCTTTGCAAATGACGAATCGGGAGCGCTTGTATATAATTCAGGTGACGATTCGGGTGCAAGACTTGGATGTGTAGAGGCTATACCATTTGGTACGCTTGTATCGTTTAAGTATAAAGCAGACTCTTTCGATAGATGGCAGCCTTTAGGATTCCAGTTTGAAAAACAGGATATGAGTTTGAATGTTGATTCATATTATTTCGTAATTAAGGAGGATATAATAGAACTTCAGAAGTATGGAAGATATGCAAGTTACATTATTAAGGAAGTTCCTAACGGTGATGCGTTGCCGAAGGGACAATGGAATGATGTTGTTATGGGAACGATTCCGACAGAAAACGGTACAAGAATTATTCTCATTTCAAACGGAAAGGTCGTTGTTGATTATCTTGATACAACCGAAGCAGGTAACTACTTTATGGAAAGTTATATTTATGAAGGATTGAATGAGACAAATGTTACAGCATCTTTTGCACCTTATGAAGTATCGCTTGAAGAGGTAATGGGTATTCTGGACAGTTCAGACGGCGTGGAATAACATATTACAAAACAGGCAATGTGTCATACCATTAAGGAGCATAGACAACTAATACGTCCATGCTCCTTAATTATTAGTCAGATTATAACATAGTGTCATAAAATGGAGGATAGAGATGAAAAAAGTTTTATTGTCGACTCTGGCACTGATTTTTGCGGTGCATGGAATAAGTACATTTAATGTATTTGCCGAAAGTAGTAACCCTTTAAACATTAATTTTGGAACTCAGCTTACAAAACAGGAAACAGATGGATATGCGGCTTTAAACGGCAATACATATGAACGATTTCAACAGGCGAAAAACGAACTACCCGATGAGATCCCTGTTATAACGAGAATTCCTGTTACAGGGCAAAATGTATTTTATATTTCCGCCGACGGGGATGACTCGAACAGCGGATTGTCCGTTGATAAAGCCTTTAAAACACTTGAGCATGCATTGGATGCAGTTAAGGCACAAAGCGATACTGATAAAGCAAAGGGTACGGTCATTTATATATGCGGCGGAGAATACTATATCCCCGAAAATATCCAAATTACACAAGAGCACTGCAGTAGTGATGCGCCGCTCTTTATATCGGCATATAATGGCGAAAATGTTACATTTACAACTGTGCAATCCTCCTTTAGATATGATGATTTAAAGAAGATAACGGAGAATGCTGTAGGGTTTGCAAACTATTCAAGGCTTCCTTATGAAACACGTTGTAATGGGTATTATATTGATTATGAGGATATTGGTCTTACTCGCATTACAACGGATGCCGATGTTATGGAGGGAAATTCAAAATTAGTTCTGGCAAGATACCCCAATGCCGGATATGACTCTGTAAAGGATGTCATTAACGGCGGATACGGCAAAGCATGTGAATGGGTCCCGATGATGGACAAGGTATTTGAATGGGTAGATACCGCAGAAATTCATGTATACGGAAAGTTTGCTTATGAATGGGCTTTTAACGACAGCACAATCAGAATTGACAGAACAACAGGGAGCATTCAAGGTACAGGCTCACTTTCATATTCGGACTACCCTGTGAGTAAGTATCTTAGAGGTGTGGGTACCTCTATGTACTATTATTACAACATTATGGAGGAGCTGGATGTCCCGGGAGAGTGGTTTGCCGATAATACCGCAAAAAAACTGTATATTTATCCATTGTCTGAAAATCCTAATTCATACACCATCTATTCTAACGGCGATGTGTTTTCTTTAACAAACGCTCAAAATGTGGTTATTGACGGGATTAATATCAATGGTGCAAAAAATGCAGTTTGTGCATCAAATTCAAAGAATACAGTTATTCAGAACTGTAAAATTGAAAATATATCAGATAAAGCAATTTATTTCAGCGAAACTGAAAAATGCGGTTTGATAAATTCATATATAAGCGGAGCAAATCAGGAGTGTTCTCTGATTGATATTACAGCCGCTAAATTGCAGCTTTATCCGAGACGCAATTTTGTTCAGAATAATGTTATCGTGAATGGGCGAACGGCTATTCGTGCATCAGGTATAGGAGATATTATTTCTCACAACTTAATAAAGAATACCGCCAACAGTGCATTAGTATTTACAGGTGCTGAAAATATTATCGAATACAATGAATTTTCTGGTGTGCAGAAACTTGTAGGCGATAGCGGCGGTACATATACGGGCACGAACTTTTATATAAGGAATAACCATGTAAGATACAATTATTTCCATGATTCAAAACAAAACGCGAAAAACGGACGTGCTGTATATTTTGATGATTGCGGCGACGGTAACTTTGCGTATGGGAATATAATTAGAAATTACAACTACGGAATTTATATACATGGTGGAAGCAGTAATGTAGTTGAGGGTAATACCGTAATAGATACAAGAGAGCCAATAAGCAATGCATATGATTATGCAATAAATGGTATATACGATGATCAGATGCAGGATATGTACCTTGTAAGGGGTAGAGTAATGGAAGGATATACCGAAAAAGGCTATGACAAATCAGTGACATGGCAGACGAGATATAATTCGGTTTTAAATGATAAATATACAGAGATTACAGAAGCAAAAGCACTTTTTTTTTTTTTTTTTACAGAGCAAGAGGCTGCACAAAAGTTAAGAGCTGTTACATACTACAAGGCTACCCATTCATTGGTGCCTTATACCTTGGTACCCGGTTATGCTAATGTAAAAAAGTGTGTTGATTTGATTGTCGACCATGATTGCTGGTACATGAATAATACAAGCATAAATTGTACGTTAGAATCAGGGTTTGGAACAGTTGTAGGAATGAACAATGTCGAAGAAGGCAACAAGACACTGACAAACACAGATGCTGATGCATATATCCGTGATAATATAGTATACTTTGACAAAATTGGCGTAAACGAAGTTACGGTCGATGCAAAAGAGCCAACACTTCATTTAAGAAATGGTGCAGTAATTAATTCGAGTGATTTTAATGGATTTTCATGGGACAGTTCCGATGCGGCAAGCTATTATATGGTACAAATAGCTACAGATGAGGAGTTTAGCAATATTGTAGTCGATTACACGGCAAATTACAACGAGATGAGCTTGTATAGGTTTAGATGTGCGTCAGCAGATGCAGAAGTTGAAAGAATTGCCGAGTATACTTATAATGATTCACAAACAGGCGATACGGATTTTGTTGAAGATAAGGTATATTACGCAAAGGTTATTGCTTGCAATAATGACATGTCGTTAGATGTAGATGCAATAGAGTCACAGGTTTGCTCATTTACTTTATCAGAAAATTACATACCGGACAACGAATGGGACATCATTCAGGGTAATATCAGCGGGTATGTTCAGATAGAGGGAACCATACCATATGGAAAAGCAAACAAGGCAGTAAATATTGTAGTATATGATAAATCTGTTGATAATGGTCAGTTGGAAAATAATCTTTCTGCTATTAAACATCTTGCACAGATTGAGGCAGATTTAAATGGTAAGTTCGCGTATAAATTTAAACTTGACGACTGTGATTTATCATCACTTAAAACTGCGGTGCGTGTAGGTGATGATGAGCTTGCAGAAAACGAATTTACGCAATGTGTGCAAAGTTTTATAGAATTCACATTGGACGTTTCTGTAGACAAGGATATTGACAGTTCTGATATAGTAAAAGCAGTGGCAAAAGCTAATAACAAGCTCGGAACAATGGATAAATATACGATTGCCATTGCAGAATATTCATCAGATGGGAGATTTATTGCATGCACATATGAGGAATATGATGTAAATGATGTTAATGACTCCACAACGAAATATACTGTAAAAAACAATACAAAACAAATAAAAGTGTTTGCATGGTCTGACATGAAACCAATCATACAAGCGATAGATGATTTAGGTAATTAACAACAGCTTTACAAGGCTTGGTGAAAACGAATAAGTTTGGGAATGTTATGAATTATAAAAAATCAATAAGAAGGGTTTGGGATTATATGAATTTAACAAATGTTAAGGAAGCGCCATACGCGCCGCTTGCACAGCTTTCAAGAAAAGTAGCTGCCGAGGGATGCGTTTTACTAAAAAATGAAAATAATATTCTTCCGTTAGATGAAAACAAAACTGTATCTTTTTTCGGAAGAACGCAAATTGATTACATAAAAAGCGGAACAGGCTCGGGAGGCCTTGTAAATACGGTTTATACCATAAATATTATTGATGGAGTGCTTGACAATAAAAAGATAAAAGTCAACACAGATCTGCTTGATGTTTATAAATCATGGCTCATTGATAACCCTTTTGATAAGGGGGATGGATGGGCATTGCCTTTCTGCCAAAAAGAGATGATTCCTGATGAAAGCATTGTAGAAGATGCCCGAAAGAAATCAGACACGGCTGTAATTGTTATAAGCAGAAGTGCAGGGGAAGCCTACGATAATGTTCCTGAAAAAGGATGCTGGTACTTGTCAGATGAAGAAGAATCTATGATAGAGTTGGTTTCAAAGCATTTCACAAATACTGTTGCAATCCTGAATGTCGGCAACATAATAGATATGAAATGGGTAGAAAAGTATGATATTAAATCCGTTCTCTATGTTTGGCAGGGCGGCCAGGAGGGCGGAAATGCTATTGCGGATATTCTTTGTGGAGATGTATCTCCATGTGGAAAGCTGACAGACACTATTGCGTGTGATATTACAGATTATCCGTCAACTGCAAACTTCGGTGGTGAAGAGTATAATTTATATCAAGAGGATATATATGTAGGATACAGATATTTTGAAACTTTCGCACCCGAAAAAGTTATATATCCATTTGGTTTCGGTTTGTCATATACGGATTTTAATATACATACAAACAGTGTAAAAAAAGACGGCGGACAGATTTTTATGAATGTAACTGTTACAAACATTGGTAAGAGATGCGGAAAAGAAGTCGTCCAGGTGTATTTTGAAGCACCACAGGGCAAGCTTGGTAAGGCAAAGCGTGAATTATGTGCTTTTAAAAAGACAAGATTGCTTTTGCCGGGCGAGAGTGAGAATATAGTTATTTCCGTTAATATATCGGATATGGCAGCATATGATGACAGTGGTATCACAGGCAATAAATCTTGTTATGTCCTTGAACCGGGAAATTATAATATTTATATAGGAAAATGTGTTCGATGCGCTAAAAAGGAATTCACCTTTGTCGTTGATGAACTTACAGTTATAAAAAGACTTTCAGAGGCTCTTGCACCGGAGAGAAGTTTCGATATTTTGCATCCTGTACAAGGTGAAAATGGTTTTTTGCCGTCATATAAAAAGGTATCTGAAAGAACTTTGGATGATAAGCAGCGAATTGCGGAAAATCTGCCCGAAACTATAGCATATACAGGCGATAAGGGGATAAAGCTTATAGATGTCAAAAATGGAAAAAACACAATGGAAGAATTTGTTGCTCAGCTTTCTGATCTGGAATTAAAATATATGATTACAGGCGAGGGTATGTCATCACCGAAAACTCGTCCAGGTTGCGCAGGGGCATTTGGAGGAATTACACCATCACTGTCTGAATATGGTATTCCCGTAATATGTGTTACTGATGGTCCTTCAGGATTGCGTATGGATAACGGCGATTTGGCAACAAGTATACCGAACGGAACATTAATAGCCTGTACGTGGGACACTGAAATTGCAGAAAAACTGTATGAATATATGAGTATTGAGCTTTGCACTCATCATATAGATTCATTACTCGGGCCTGGAATTAATATTCATCGTTCACCTCTTAATGGAAGAAACTTTGAATATCTGTCAGAGGATCCGTATCTAACAGGAAAAATTGCTGCAGCACTTACTCGTGGTATGACAGTATATGGAAATTCTGCTACAGTAAAGCATTTTGCTGTTAACTCACAGGAAAGTGTAAGAGCTAAGGTTATATCTGTTGTGTCAGAAAGGGCATTGCGTGAAATATATCTTAAAGGTTTTGAGATAGTTATAAAAGAAGGAAACGCCTCATCACTTATGACATCATATAACCCTATAAATGAGCATTGGTCTGCTGTAAACTATGAATTAAATACAGTCATTCTTCGTGAGGAATGGGGATATAAAGGCATTGTTATTAGCGATTGGTGGCCGACTCTCAGCAAAGAGAAAGGTGACAAGAAAAATCTGCGTGAATTGGTTGAGGCTCAGAATGACATATATATGCTTGCATCAGATGCCACTGTATTGCAAGATAATATAATGGAAGGCATAGAAAACGGAACCTTGACAAGGGGACAACTACAGAGAAATGTTATAAACATATTGAATTATATTATTTCATCACATACATTCGATAAGTTTGTAAAAGACGGGGAAGCTTTAAAAGCCTCATTGAAACATGAGATGGATAATCTTGAGGTAATATTTGAACATGAAAACCCCCAAAGTGATGTTCCTGTTGTTGCAAAATACACCAAAACAGGAAAGAGCCTGCTTTGCATTGAATACAAGGCTGATGCTACGGATCTTATGCAGTTTGTTATACGAGCAAATTTTGACGGCGAAGCATCTGCAAGTGTTACTGTAAACGGTACCGATGGTAAAACAGGCAAAGCATATATTGATTTTTCAACAAGTGCTGAAAATGCCATGCTAACCCTTTCATTCCCCAATATTATCACGGTTGAGAAAATAACGGTCATGGGTTAATATCCGTAAAAAGCAATACTGATAAAAAGGGGGCAATCCCTCATTTTGTGTAAACCACAAATTGGGCTCCAAAATGATAATATAATCTAAATGAATTTGTGGGCTGAAAGCCAGATTTAGGCTTTCAGTCCTTAACTATACTATAGCGTAAAATTGCGGGCATGTCAAGGGCGCCCCTCGTATGAGGGCGTTTATTTCTCAAAAAATAGATTTATAAGATATATATTTTAGAATTAATATTGTAATTTATGCATTTTTATGCTATACTGTATTTACAAAAGTTTGAGAGGGTGAGTACTATGTCAATAGATAAAGCTATTGAAAATGCTGTTGCATCTATAAAAATGGAAGGCTATCAAATTGATAATGAATGTGTTGAGTGGTGCAAAAAACTTTTAGGAAATGAAATTAGCATGGAGCAATATATCGCTCTCGTGAAACAAAAATCAGGTGTTGTTGCTCAATGAGTTATAGTATAGAGTCTATCACCAATAACTGTTACGAGGGAACAACTTGTCTGATTAATAAACTCAATATTCGCGACGAAAAACAGTTAAATGTCATAGAAGCGAATATTACTCTTGCTAAAATCTCGTTTCTTCAGCAAAATCCCATTAATGGTAACTTTGATTTTGAGCATTACAAGGCTATCCATAAATTTATATTTGAAGATTTATATGATTGGGCAGGAATCCCGCGAACTGTCGACATTTCCAAGAAAGGCACATCATTTGTAAAAGCCGAAAATATTGAAGAACTTGCCGAGGCTTGTTTTGAACGTTTGAAAAAATCAAATTATTTTATAGGAACCAGCTTAGATGTTTTTGTCGATGATATAACTGATTTTTATTGTGTTACTAATAACTTGCACCCATTTCGAGAAGGAAATGGGAGAACACAACGAGTTTTTCTCTCGCAATTAGCACTAAATGCAGGTTATGAGATGGATTTTTCGAGTATTGACACAGATGTATTGATGTTGGCTACCATCAATGCTACTAATGGTGTTGATACATATTTGAAAGAAGCATTACGCGATATTATATCACCAACTGACGACCCATCTATAGATATATCACAAACATTGCTGTAAACTATGCTCACATTCGTCCAAAAACGGCTCACAAACCGGCAGAAATAGTTCAGCCGATCACTTACCTTATACTGTGCAAATAATCGGCTGGTTGTTTTCTGTTACGGCTGTTATTCCATCATTCCCACCGTTTTATATATGTCTCCGCTTGACTCTCCTATGATGGTTGTTGTAGCATTCCCTTGCGTCACATATCCGAAGCCTTCGATGTAGGTTGTAGCGATGTGTGTCGGCTGCGGAGTGTGTTGATGTTGAACATCAGTTTGTTTTATAAGATTTTGCAGTAGTTGTATCAGTTTTGTGATTTGTTCTGAAGAGTATGATGGCTTATACTGCTTTTTCTTTATTTCCTCATTTATGGCTATCTCTTCATCTGTCCAATATATCCAGTCTTTCTGGATTGTGTTAACAGTGTTTGAAATCTGTTCCCATTTTGCATAGACCGTTATGTCATCCGTCATAGTGATTTCGGTTACTCTGTTTTGCTTTGTTCGTGGGTCAGTGTACCAACCTTTGAATGTGAATCCTTGTTTTGTGGGTATGAGCTTTTCAAGATTGACATTGTCGCCATATTTTGTGGTTAAGGGTAGTATGTCCGAGCCGCCATCTGTAGCAAATGTCAATGTTCGGTGGCCTGTGATATTCCATTTTGCATTGAGGGTGGTATCTTCGTAGTATTCTGTCTGTGATGTTACCTTTTCTCCGTCTTCCGTGTACCATACTTCGAAATCATAATCTGATGTTCTGTACGGCAGCGGCAGTCTTATTCTGCCTTTTTCTGTTTCCAACTCGATTTTTGATTTTGTTC
>CADBPJ010000117.1 GCA_902796445.1 uncultured Ruminococcus sp.
AGTTTGAAAGAAAATCGTTCAGATTGCGCACTTACGCAAACGAGACTATACTTTGTGTATGCGAGTGAGCGTAAGTGTGCGAGATGGACGATTGTATTCAAACTTAAACCTCTTTTGCACGCTGTGACAACTGATACAGCTTATTCATAGCATCTATTGCAGTAAGCGTTGTCACGTCCATATTCTTAAGCTCCTCTAATATTTCTCTGCCTGCAATATCGCAAAGCTCCAGCTGATCCGATACAGGCTCAGGTGTTTTATTCTGCTTTTTATAAAGCAGACTTGCATCTTCTTCGATTATGCCCGCTAATATTTCCTTTGCACGTTTTATTACTGCATCAGGCAAGCCTGCCAATGCCGCAACCTCAATTCCGTAGCTTTCATCTGCACCGCCACGAACTATTCGACGTAGGAATGTGATTTTGTCCCCGTCCTTATTTACGGCAATACGGTAGTTCTTAATACCGTCAAGCCTGTCCTCAAGCTCGGTCATTTCGTGATAGTGAGTTGCAAACATTGTCTTTGCACCAACTGTCCGTTTATTGCTTATATATTCCGCCACTGCCCACGCAATAGAAAGACCGTCATATGTGCTTGTACCTCTGCCTATCTCGTCAAGGATAATTAGTGAGTTTTTAGTAGCATTTTTAAGGATGTTGCTGACCTCTGTCATCTCAAGCATAAACGTACTCTGTCCCGATGCAATATCATCACTTGCACCCACACGTGTAAATATCCTGTCAACAACACCAATTTTTGCCGATTTTGCAGGTACAAAGCTACCTATTTGCGCCATCAGCGTAATTACTGCAGTCTGCCGCATATATGTTGATTTACCTGCCATATTCGGGCCTGTTATTATTGACATTCTCGAATCTTGTGTATCAAGATATGTATCATTCGGAACAAATATCGCATCACGCGATAACTGCTCAACTACAGGGTGTCTGCCGTCCTTTATATCAATTATTCCGTCATTTGTCACCTCGGGCATAGTGTAATTATTCTTATATGCCACTGTTGCAAGCGAGCAAATAACATCAGTTACCGATATAATTTCTGCAACTCGTTTTATTCTCTCCAATGCAAGGAAAATCTTGTCACGAACATCGTTATAAAGTTCAATCTCCAATGCAACAAGCCGTTCTGATGCGCCAAGTATTGTATTTTCTATTTCTTTGAGCTCGGGAGTTATATATCTCTCTGCATTTGCAAGGGTCTGCTTTCTTATGTAATCTTCGGGGACCTTGTCCTTAAAGGAGTTTGTGACCTCAATGAAATATCCAAAAACTCTGTTATATCCTGAACGGAGCTTTGGTATCCCTGTACGTTCCCTTTCACGTTCTTCAAATTCAGCAAGCCATTTTTTACCGTCTGTGCCTGCATTACGGAGTCTATCCGCTTCTTCGTTATAACCCTCTTTAATCATACCGCCGTCACGAACGAGAGTTGAAGCTTTATCCTCGTCAATAGCTCTGTCAATTAAATTATATATATCCTCTAATATATCAAAATCCTTTGACAACGCAACAAACATCTGCGACTTTAGTCCTGACAGCATATATTCAAGGTTGGGTAGCTGTTTTAATGTATTTTTAAGAGCAACAAGGTCCTTTGGTGTAACTGTCTTTAATGCTATTCGGCTCGCAATTCTTGAAATATCATATGTGTTTGACAACACCTCTGATATATCATCTCTGAGCATTGCATCGGAAACAAGCTCATTTACAGCCAAAAGACGTTTGTTTATGTTAATGGAGTTTATAAGCGGACGTTCAATCCAACTCCTTAATCTTCGCCTGCCCATTGATGTCCTTGTCTTATCGAGAACCCAAAATATTGTACCGCGCTTTGATTTGTCACGCATTGTTTCAGTGATTTCAAGATTACGCCGCGAGGTATAATCAATCTCCATATAGTTTTCTACATCATATACTGACAGCTTGTTTATATACTCTATCTCCGTTTTACGTGCATAGACTATATACGCCAGAGCCGCCGCCACAGCCATAACCGCCCCGGGCTTATCCTGAAGCTTTAAATCCGATATTGATTTATTAAACTGTGTTTCTACAACACGCTCACTACCGTCACAGAAAATCCCCTCACGATAATCGCATTTGACATGAAAAACATTTTCTATATTTTCTGCCAATTTTTTTGGAAACGTATTATTTACAAGTATCTCTTTGGGAGAATAGCTTGCAATTACGTCTACCGCACTACTCTCGTTTACAAATGACGTTGCAAGTATTTCACCTGTTGAGGTGTCTGCCGCCGCAAGACCTATTTCATAATCAGTTTTGCACATAACAACAAGATAGTTATTTGCACCCTCCTCTAAAAGTGCCTCGCTTACAGTTGTACCGGGAGTTATGACACGTATAACCTCACGCTCCACCATACCCTTTGATTCTTTTGGGTCGGTCATCTGCTCACAGATTGCAACTTTGTGACCAAGTGATATAAGCTTTTTTATATACGTATCTGCACTATGAAACGGCACACCGCACATAGGTGCACGCTCGTCCATTCCGCAATCCCTGCCTGTTAAAGCAAGTTCAAGCTCACGCGATGCGACAACGGCATCTTCAAAAAACATCTCGTAAAAATCTCCAAGACGGTAAAAGACTATACAGTCCGAATATTCTTTTTTCACCTTTAGATAGTGTGCCATCATTGGCGATAGTTTTCCTGCCATTGTCTTTAGTTCCTTTCAAATTTTTAATATAGATGATAGATGTGTCCGTTCCGACCGCTGATTATTGTCTATCAAGAGAGCAAATAGAAGCGAGCAGATTGCCGCCATTTCTACCGACGGTATACATCGCAAAGTATGCCGGATTTTTGATGCAGAACGGATGTAATCAAGGTCGAAACCCCACAAGCCCATTCCAACCGCTGTCTATTGTCTATCAAGAGAGCAAATAGAAGCGAGCAGATTGCCGCCATTTCTACCGACGGCATAGATTACAAAGTATGCCGTATTTTTGATGCAGAACGGATGAAATCAAGGGCAAAGCCCCACAAGCCCGACGGCGTACTTGTGTACGTCGAGGGTTGATTTCGTTCGTTATGCGCAAAAAGATGGTATACTTTTCTTTTAGTGGCAGCCTCCGCACGTACTACAATCATGTGTACAGTCGCCTGTCTGTCCTGTTATATAAAAATTGATGATTTGGTTCACTTGATTTACTACAGCATCAAATTTTGCCTTTGCATCAACATATTCACGAACAAGAGGTGCTTTTTCGCAAAGCTCCTCAAATGCCTTGTTGTTCTTCTCGATTGCATCTTCACGTGAAATTTTGCCGTTCTGCATATCACGGGCAAGATTAAGGCGGTTCATATTAAACTCTTTCATATGCTCCTGCGTAGCCTCATCAGCACTTTGTGCCGCCTCGGCATCTTTGTATGCTTTCATCTCCTCGCAGTTCTGAATCATTTCGCCAAGTTCGCGTGTTTTTTCAAATATTGTCATATTAATTCTCCTTCCAAACTCCACTGTTTCGGGTTTGTTATTTTTATTTTTACATATTTACCTTTCAAGCTTTCATCGCCTGTAAAGTTTACTATTTTACCGCCGTCAGTACGGCCTGACAGCATATTTTTATCTGTTTTTGATACACCGTCAACAAGCACTTCCTCTATTCTGTCCTTATACTCAAGATTTTTTTCAAGACAGATTTGGTTTTGTACCTGTAACATTCTGTCAAAATTCTTGTGTATCTCATCATCACTCAACACAAAGTCAAGCTTTGATGCGGGCGTTCCCTCACGTCGTGAGTAGATAAATGAGAAGATACTGTCATATCTTACATATTCCAAAACCTTCAAGGTTTCTTCAAAATCCTCTGTGGTTTCAGTAGGAAATCCAACGATTATATCGGTAGTTAGAGTTATTTCGGGTATTTCCTTTTTAACCTTGTCAACAATCGCAATATACTGCTCTTTTGTATAATGTCTGTTCATTTCCTTCAAAATTTTATCCGAGCCTGACTGCAAAGGTAAATGCAGTTGTTTGCATATTTTATCACAATCACGCATTGTATAAATAAGCTTGTCCGATAAATCCTTAGGATGAGAGGTCATAAACCTAATTCTTTTGACACCCTCAATATCATTTACTATACGCAGTAAATCAGCAAAGTCAATGTCTATATCAAGGTCCTTGCCATATGAGTTTACATTCTGTCCCAAAAGCGAAATTTCCGTTGTACCGCCCGCAACAAGCTCTTTTATCTCGTTTATTATATCCTGAGGCTTACGGCTTCGCTCTCTGCCACGAACATAGGGTACTATGCAATACGTACAGAAATTGTTACAGCCGTACATAATTGATACCCACGCTTTTTCTTCCTTGTCACGCAAAATAGGAATATCTTCTGAAATAGAACCATCGCTGTCGGTTATATCGACTACCGTTTTCTTTTCTTGCATTGTCCTGTACAAAAGCTCCGGCATACGGTACAGTGCATGTGTACCAAAAATCAAATCTACATGGTTATGCACTTTCCTGATTTTTTCACATATATGCTCCTGCTGTACCATACATCCGCACACAGCCACAATTAAATCAGGGTGTGTTTCCTTTAAGTGTTTTAGAATTCCAAGTCTGCCAAACACCTTCTGCTCTGCGTTTTCGCGTACTGCACACGTGTTATATATAACAAAGTCGGCATTTTCTGCATCGTCTGTAAACTCAAATCCCGCCTCACTTAACATTCCCCGAATACGTTCAGTGTCATTTACGTTTTGCTGACATCCGTATGTTTCGGTATGGGCTAAACGTGTACGTCCGTTTTTAATTGCAAATCTTGCATTGTCCTCTTTTAATTTAGCAATAAACCTTTCAGATTCAGCCCATTGCTCTTTCGTTATTATAGTTGTTGCCATAAAATATAAAATTCTCCATTCCGTCGCATATTTGCGACACAAAAAGCTAATGATATTATAACATTTTTATCTGATAATTTCAAGTGTTACATAACTTTTTATTTAAAAATAATTGTATTATTTACTAAATTGTGGTATACTATAGATATAGGAGAGAGATGTATATGAAAACAAAGACGTTTTTTAAAGGTGCTGTAGCAGTGGGCGGAGCATTGCTTGTGGCAAAAGGACTTGATAACAGGCTTGAAACTACCCATTATACTATAACATCAGATAAAATACCCAAAGAGTTTGACGGGTTCCGCATAGTCCAGATTTCGGATTTTCATGCATCAAATGTGCCCGGACTTGTTGATGAAATAAAAAGTGAAAACCCTGATATAATCGTTGAAACAGGTGATCTCGTACATGACAGAGGCTCTTATGAGCCTGGTATCTTGCTGATGAGAAGATTAAAAGAAATTTCGGACGTGTATTACGTAACAGGCAATCACGACCTAAGACGTAATGACTACAGAGAGTTCCAGACAGCACTTGACAGGACAGGTACACGTACACTACATGATGAATCTGTTACCATCACAAGGAACGGTGCCCAAATAGCATTAAGCGGTATCGAGGACCCTTTTTCCGAGGAAGGTACTACAATTACTGAAAACATCCATAAGTCTATTAAAAAAATAGAAAAAACAGACGATTATCATATCGTACTGTTCCACAGAGCAAATCATATGAATTTATTACGCCATAATGGCTTTGATCTTGTTCTTTCAGGGCATATGCACGGCGGACAGTTCAGGCTCCCTAACGGGCGCGGCATATGTGCACCCAAATCTTCTTGGGGCAGTGGTTCACCAATGCTTTTCCCTAAGTATTTTGCAGGGCATTACAGATACGGCGATATGGATATGATAGTAAACCGAGGTATCGGTAATCCTATGATAATACCACGCTTATTTAACAGGCCCGAAATCACGGTAGTAATACTTAGAAGTACGGGAAATGTATAAAATCAGCGCAGAACACATAAAGCGAATAAACTACAATATTTTGCGGTATACCACCTATATGTATATCCGTAAATCATGAAACAATGAAGGGATTTTCATTTCCGAAAATCCCTCTTCAAATTCGCTTTATGTTACGAACGAAAGCCGTCCCTTGAGTACCAATGTACACTACGGGATAACCCTCGTAGCGTTGCCACTCGGCGGTTTTCGTTCGTTCTGCATCCGATTTTATAACATTCCCAGACTCTCTCCGTCGGTCTATGGGTTTTTAATCTCCAAAATATATGCCACGCAGTTTCTTTAAGACTTTCTTTTCAAACCTTGATACCTGCATCTGGCTCATATTCATTATTTCACCAATCTTTTTCTGATTAAGCTCGTCATAATAACGTAACTGTACAAACTTACGTTCCAGAGGTGTGAGCAGCTTTGAACAATAGTCAATAAAATCGCTGTTTTCGATAACGAGAAAGCTTTTATCCTCCTTGCCAAGGGTATCCATAAGAGCGAGGCTGTCCTCGTTGCCTAAAAACTCACTTTCCAAAGACTGCACAAATGCTGCATCTCCTGTCTTGTACGCTTCACGAACAACACTCTCATCAACTCCTAAAACACGTGCCATATCCGTAAGCGTGGGATCGCCCTCAGTACGTTTTATTCGCTCGGCTTTTCTGAATATTTCATAAAGCCTGCTTGGTACTTTTATAAAAAAACCTTTGTCACGAAAATATCTTCGCACCTCACCTATTATGGTCGGTGTTGCAAATGATGCGAACTTAACACCCTTGTCAGGGTCGTAACGTTCCGCCGCATACAGAAGTCCCAGACACGCTACCTGATACACATCGTCATAGTCCATTCCGTTGTTGTAAAGTCTGTTATTTTTCGTAAATCGCTTCGCTATTATTTCAGCTATGTACACATACCTGTCAATTATTTCTTCACGGATCGCTCTATCCTTTGTAAGTCTGTATTGGCAAAACAAATCTCTTTCATCTCTAACAGTGGATGCCACCACCTTGCACCACCTCACTTTATAAGCTTATTTGCCACAATCACTGCATTTTCAAATGCTTTCTCATTTCTATAAGGAGAATCTGTATCATATTTAATAAGCAAGTACAAATCCGTGCAGTCTATTCCTGCATCATTTAATATTGTGCTGTCTGCAAGAGATACGGCATGACTTTTTCCGTCTTGGACTCCGTAGAGCCTGTCTTCACCTATGTCTGTTTTGAGCCACGTATCAGTTGTATGAAACAATGCACCTGTATCTTCACTAACATTTGCATCAACAGATGCCTTATCGTAGATATAAATATATGTGGGTTCCTCGGTAAATGAGCACATATGCTTTACCTGCATAGCATAATTCTGCTCTGCATACTGTGCATCGTCTATCATAATCAAGGAAGTGATTGAAATTCTCTTTTCTCCATCGCCGTTTATGTCATTTATGCCCTCTGCTAACTTGTTAGAAACATTGTCCCACTTCTCAGACTCATACATCATACTTCCACAGCAAACAACACCAAGATCAGGGTCAACGTTTCTGGAGCATTGTACAATCCACGTTATAGCAAGTATACCTACAAACAATATCGCAATAGTATGCCATTTGTAGTACATCCAAAAATAAGGCCACCACTCTTTTGTGAATATTCTTGGCTTTACACCATATTTTTCTGCCATCGTATCACTCCCTTAAAGCTCACGATACTGCGACTGTCCCGCCTCATATAAATCATTGCCTTCGCTGTCCATTAAAACAACTGCGGGGAAATCCTCAATTTCAAGACGGCGGATTGCCTCTGTGCCCAAATCATCATAGGCAATAACCTCTGCTTTTTTTATACACTCAGCTATTAGAGCACCTGCACCGCCGATTGCACCAAAATACACACATTTGTTACGCTTTATAGCATCCACTACCTCTTTCGAACGCACACCCTTACCTATCATAGCACCAAGACCTGCATCAAGAAGCTCAGGCGTATATGCATCCATTCTGCCTGCGGTTGTAGGACCGCATGAGCCGATAACCTCACCCGGCTTTGCAGGGCACGGACCAGCATAATAAATAACCTGGTCTGTTAGATCTATGGGATAATCCACACCCTCTGACTTAAGTCTTGTCATTCTCTCATGTGCGGCATCACGCGCTGTATATATAACACCTGAGATAAGGACACTGTCGCCTGTTTTAAGTGATTTTGCAACCTCTTTTGAGATTGGAGCTGTGATTTTCTTTTCCATTTAATTACACTCCTTAAATAAGTTCTTTTATATCGTTTAATATATATTCTGCTTTTTGTTCTTCAAAATAGCCTCTTCCGTCTTTCCCTGCAACACCCGTTAAGACTGCACAGAAATCAGCACCCATCGCTTTTGCAGCAAGAATGTCCGCACCTGCATCGCCTATAACAAGAGTTCGGTCTATTTTTGATTTATCATAGTCACCATTGATTATTTTATCATCGGGATAGTCTGTGCCATATAGTGACTTTAAAAACATATACGGATGCGGTTTTGTAAGTGTTGCACCTGTATTTTCCTCACCTGTAATAACGTAATCGTAAGTACAAATTGATGATGCATTAAATTTGTCAAACACGTCCCACTGACGAAGTAATGGGGATATTTCCCTATCAAGTCTGCCTGTGGCTATTCCGAGTTTCTTAGTTCGTGATAACTCACCTATAACATTTTTCAATTCCTCAACCGTAATTATGGGCATCTCTTTTTTATAAAGTCCTGGCTTATCCGCATTTTTCGAAGATCTGCCGTATACCTCACGAAACATAGCATCGCCAAGATACCATTCCTGAAAACAGTCGCGCATATCGCACCACAGTTTACCGTTACGAGAGAATTCTTCATATGGCACTCCCACCTGTTCTGATGCAAGTTGAGCAAAATTATCGTATACTAAAATAATATCCTCATCTATCCTTTGGGCATACTTATAAATCTCATTATAGTCATTTGTACCCAGGATAAGCGACATAAGTACAGTTATATATCCCAAGTCCCAATTTGAGTTTACGCCCTTGCCTTTTAATAAGACTATAAGCTTATCATCAGAAAAAACCTCTTTGCGTATGTTTTTTACATTATCAGATGATAAAACAGTGTCAATACTTATATTGCCAAAATGACTTTTGTCATTCAAATACTCATATACAGTAAGTGATGCCGCATTCCAATATCCGTCCTCACTCGTAACAACACCATCCATATCAAATATGAATGTATCGTATTTATCAAGAAGCTTATTCATTTGTTATAGTCCACTCTATCTTACCTGCAACACCTGATGTTTTGCCTATTCTGCTCTCATCAATAGCCACAACTCTGTTTAGGGCTGAGCCAAAAGCACGATATATCGCTTCCCAGATATGGTGACCGTTACTGCCTTTCAACAAATCAACGTGTAACGTGCACATTGCGCCTTGAGCAAAGCCTTCCAAAAAGGTTTGTAGGTCCTCCGATAACATACCCTCTGTTTCTGATGGTATGGTGTTTTTGTGATAATCAATATCAACGTAGGCACGTGATTCAAAGCTCATTGCCACCTCTGCCTTTGCCTCGTCTATTATACCAACAGCATCGCCATAACCATATGCTCCGTCAGTTGTGTCTATATATTCTTTTACAGCCTTACCCAATGCAATACCCAAATCCTCTGCGATTACATGGACAAGTGTAAAGTCTGTAAGCTCTGTTGTTGTTCTGATGTTAAAGCCTGCACGATATGCAATATGCTCTATCATATGGTTCAAAAATGGGATAGGTGTACAGATTTTTTCACGATAGTTAGGTGCTAACGGAGAAAAATCAAGTATTATACCCATTACTGATTCAGTAGTTTTTCTTACTGCTTTTATAGTTTTCATAGTCTTTTCTCCTATTCTCGTTCTTTAACTGCAAGAGCATGTGTTTCAAAACCTTCAACCGTTGCAAAACGGTATGCATGATTTCTTACCTTCTCAAAACCTTCCTTTGAAGCATAACCCACTGATGAACGTTTTAAGAAATCCATAACAGATACTGATGAATATGTCTTTGCAAAACCGCCTGTAGGCAGGATTGCGTTAGGGCCAAGGACAAAGTTGCAAAGTGTAACAGGTGTATATTCACCCAACAGGATTTCACCCGCATTCTTTATCAAAGGAAGAACATCAAATGGTTTCTCTGTCATAACCTCCATATGCTCGGGTGCGTAGTCATTTACAAAGTCTATTGATTCCTCAAGTGAGTTTGTAAGGATTACACCGCCGTATGTAGTGAAATTAGTTTCTATCCAAGAACGTCTGCGGTCTGAAAGCTTTTCAAGCTGTGCATTCATTATCGGAATAACCTTATCGACCAATTCCCTTGAATGAGTAACAAGAAGTGCCGCACTGTCAGGGCCATGCTCTGCCTCGATCATCCAATCCCTTGCAACCTTTTCGGGGTCTGCCGCATCATCTGCCAAAACTATTATCTCTGACGGACCTGCAGGCAAGCCTGCATCAATATGATTTGCAAGCACGCGCTTTGCGGCTGTTGCATAGCTGTTACCAGGGCCTATAATCTTATGACATTTCGGAAT
>CADBPJ010000118.1 GCA_902796445.1 uncultured Ruminococcus sp.
AAAGCCGTTTGACTTAAACCGTGACGGATTTGTGCTAAGTGAGGGTGCGGCATTCCTTGTGCTTGAAGAGCTTGAGCATGCAAAAGCACGTGGTGCAAACATAATCTGCGAAATGGTAGGCTATGGTGCAACTGATGATGCATATCATATCACAAGTCCTATCCCTGGTGGAGAAGGCGGAGCAAAGGCAATGGAGCTTGCAATCAAGGATGCAGGCATTGAGCCGAAGGATATAACGTATATAAATGCACACGGCACATCGACAAAATACAACGACTTGTTTGAAACACAGGCAATCAAAAAGGTATTTGGAGATGCGGCATATGATGTGGCTGTAAGTTCGACAAAGTCAATGACAGGCCATATGCTTGGTGCGGCAGGTGCGGCAGAGGCTCTTATATGTGCATATTCAATTCAGGACGGATATATTCCTGCAACAATCAATTACGAAACTCCTGACCCTGAATGTGATCTTGATATAGTACCGAACGAGGGACGTAATCAGGACGTTAACTATGCAATGTCAAACTCACTTGGATTTGGCGGTCATAACGCAACTGTAGTATTTAAAAAATACGAGGGCTAAAATCGAGGGCTAAAATAATAAAGGGAGCTTAACCAAGCTCCCTTAAAGAGTTTAACGGAAGGGAAGAGAAAAATGATAGATGCAGAGAAGAAAATAGGCTATGAATTTAAAGATAAAAGCCTGTTAAAAACCGCATTAACTCATAGCTCCTATGCCAACGAAAACCATACACGTTCAAATGAACGCCTTGAATTTTTAGGCGATTCTGTTTTGAGTATTATTATAAGCGAGTTCATATTTAAGGAAATGGCAAATGTCAACGAGGGTGATTTATCAAAAATCCGTGCCGCGCTTGTATGCGAACAATCACTTGCAGAGGTTGCGAAATCAATAGGATTGAACGAATTGGTTTTCTTGGGCAGAGGCGAAAACAAGACAGGCGGCAGATACAGACCGTCTATCACATCAGATGCATTTGAGGCAGTATTGGGTGCAATATATTTAGACAGTGATTTAGATACTGCAAAAAAATGGGTATTAGACCTTATGTCTGAAAAAATCAAGCTTGGATGTCAGGGCAAACTGTACAGTGATTATAAAACCGTTCTTCAGGAGGTTATCCAGCGTGACGGGAGAAGCTTTGTGACATACAAAACACTTGAAGAAACAGGCAGAGAACATGACAGACGTTTTGTTGTACAGGCATTTGTAAACGGTGAGCCAAAATCCACCGCAAAGGGGCATAGTAAGAAGGAAGCAGAACAGGCGGCGGCAAAAAAGACATTGGAAGTATACTATAATGAGAAAATATAATATACCGATATTTGTACCGCATAGGGGTTGTCCGTATGATTGCGTGTTCTGTAACCAGAACAGAATAACAGGCAATCTTAAAGAAACCACGCCTCTTGATGTGACAAACACCATTGAAGAATATCTAAAAACACTGCCAAAAGCTGACAGGAATATTGAGGTTGCATTCTTCGGCGGTAGCTTTACGGGTATTCCCGTAGATGAACAGAGTGCATTAATGGAGCGTGTAACACCGTATATAAAGAGCGGTGTGATTGACGGAATACGTCTTTCAACACGTCCTGATTATATTTCAAGAGAAATACTTGATAATCTGAAAAAATACGGTGTAACAACAATAGAGCTTGGTGTACAGTCTATGGTTGACAGCGTCCTAAAAGCCGCAAACAGAGGTCATTCGGAAGATGATGTAATAAATGCAGTACAGCTTATTCGTGAATATGATTTCTCGTTAGGATTACAAATGATGACAGGGCTTCCTGGCGATACGAACGAATACTCAATAGAAACAGCCAAACGGATTATAGCATTAAAGCCTGATTTAGTGCGTATTTATCCCACGCTCACTATTAAAGACACATACCTTGAAAAACTGTACCGTATGGGTAAATACACACCGCAAACACTTGATGATGCAGTTATCTTGGCAAAAGAACTGATGTTAATGTTTGAAAAAGCAGATATAACAGTCATTCGTATAGGCTTACAGCCGACTGATGAAATCAACGAAAATGCATCGGTTGTTGCGGGACCGTTCCATGCCTCCTTTGGCGAATTGGTTGAAAGTGCAGTGTATTATGACTTAATCACAGAACAGCTTTCTAATATGTCACGCAAAGCAACAGTATTTGTAAATCCAAAGGAAATATCTAAGGCTACAGGCAATAAACGCAGTAATATAATAAAAATTAAAGAACAAACAGGAATAGATATAAAAATCGCAGGCGATAAGAGCTTAGCGAAAAGGGAGGTGAGATGTACTTGCTATTAAAACGACTTGAACTACAGGGCTTTAAATCATTTGCGGATAAAACCGTACTTGACTTTATGGACGGAGCGACAGCAGTTGTCGGCCCGAACGGAAGCGGAAAGAGTAATATTTCCGATGCTATACGCTGGGTTATCGGTGAAACGAGTGCGAAATCATTGCGTGGCTCTAATATGCAGGACGTCATTTTTACAGGTACAGCTACACGTAAGGGACTTAATTACGCAGAGGTAAGCCTCGTGCTTGATAATTCAAATAAAGACTTTAACGTGGATTACGAGGAAATTAAAGTAACACGCAGACTTTTTAGGAGTGGTGAGAGTGTATATAAAATTAATGATGCAAATTGCCGCTTAAAGGACGTTCACGAGCTGTTTATGGACACAGGTCTCGGACGTGACGGTTATTCAATAATTGGACAGGGTAATGTATCGCAGATACTCTCAACTAAAGCAGAGGACAGACGTAGTCTTTTTGAAGAGGCAGCAGGTGTTTCAAAATATAAATACAAAAAGGAAGAGGCAATCCGTAAACTTGCAAAGGTTGACGAAAACCTTGTAAGAATATCTGATATTTCTACAGAGCTTGAAGGACAGATAGGCCCTCTTGAAAGGCAATCTGAAAAGGCACGCAAATATCTCGTTTTATACGGGGATATGAAACAGCTTGATATAAATTTGAGCGTTATATCTCTTGACAAAAATAAATCTGATCAGGACGAAACAGAACAGTTGTATAAAGATGTTGAAGATCAGCTTAGGAACGTAGAATCACGTGCTACAGAAAACGAGCGGTTTATGAACAGCTTGTACGAGGAGAGTCGTAAGGCGGACGAGGAAAAGAATACAACCAACGAACGCCTTACTGAAAATGAGTCGAATATTGCGGCATCAAAGAGTGAAATAACACTTACTGAGAATAACATAAAAAATAACAATAATAATATAACAAGACTTACAGAAGAAATTTCTGCTATAGGTCAAAAGAATGAACAGCGAAAAGCTTTGATTGCCCAAAGTCAGGCGGAAATCACTGAAAAAACCGCAGAAACACAGGCTATGTCAAAAACACTTGAGGGTACGTATCAGGAATTAGACGCTTTAGATAAAGTAATTGCTGAAATTGATGAAGATATTTCAATTCGCAGAACAGAGTATTTCACAAATGAAAGCGAAATAGCCTCGGAAACCGAAAAGGCTAATGGTATCGAAAACCTACGCAGTAGCTTTATTGCTCGCAGAGAAACGGTTTATGAAGAAATCAATGCGTATAAATCAGGCATTGAGAACACAAAAACACAAATCAGAGAGACAGAAAGCTTAATAAAAACACGTTCGGAAAAGCTTTCGGAAATGTCTGAAATCGTAGACAATCTGACAAAAACACAGTCCGAAAATGAAGAAAAACTTAACAAGGGACAGGAACTTTTAAATAAGTCAAGACTTGATTACGATTCAAAATCCTCAAAGAAGCGAATACTTGAAGGACTTGAAAACGACTATGCAGGCTACTCAAAGAGTGTAAAGGCAGTGCTTACATCACAGGAAATGAAACGTCATTCGGTGTATGGTACAGTTTCAGGGCTTACCGAGGTTGACAAAAAATACGTTTTAGCTATTGAGTCGGCATTGGGCGGTGCAATGCAGAATATCATTGTTCAGTCGGAGGAGGATGCAAAGGCGGCAATAAGCTTTTTACGTAAAACAGGCGGCGGACGTGCAACCTTCTTGCCAATTTCAAGCGTTAAAGGTAAATCTCTTGATAATGTTCGTGACGTATCAAAATGCGAAGGTTTTTTGGGTATAGCATCGAATTTGATTACGTTTGATAAAAAATACAGCGGTATATTTGAATCACTTCTCGGCAGAGTTGTAGTTGTCGATAATATT
>CADBPJ010000119.1 GCA_902796445.1 uncultured Ruminococcus sp.
AAGATTTGCCATAATCAAATCTCCCGCTTTAACAGTGTCTAATCCTGCAGCTTTTGCAAGAATTTTTTGAGTCATTGTCATACCCATCTTTATCATACCTCTCGTCTTTTAAGATTATATAATGTGCCATTATATCACATTTTTCCGCATTAGTAAATACCTTTTTCAATATTTCTCTTGATTATTCGTTAATTTATATGCAAGCTTATATCTGTCGTTTAATGACAATTCCGAAAACTCCTCAATGGACATATCCATACGCATAAGCGGTGTCCTACATTCAGTACAGTAGTTTCGTATACGGCTTATGTAAAAAAATTGGTTGCATTTTTTACAATATGCTATGTACATTTTCTGCTCCCTCCCAAAAAAATAACGGCAAGCCGTTACTTTTTTAAATATTCCTCATAGACTCTGATTGCATTGTCAGAATCTGCTGTTATAATCATTACTACCGCATCTTCGTACTGCTCGATTATTGCGTTATCGAGCTTATATACCTCATTTGGTCTGTAGGTTTTGTAAGACTCTTTTTTTGAGTCGATATAACTTCTCAAATCCTCTGTAATGCCCTCTGTGTCTGTCGTTTTTACTATGACGAACTCATCACATACCGATGCCGTACCTACGAAGGCTGTGATTTCGCTGTAGTCCTTTGAGCTTAACATATACCTTTTTTGAGCATTAATAGTGTCAATCTGCGTAAGCTGTTCACTAAACTCTACATTATCCGTGATTTCCCGGGATAGCTCCGAATTTATAATCTCACTCTTTTTACCACAGCTCATAAGGAGGAAAATTGTAGTAAGAACGGCAAAAATTTTCATATACTTCATCAGTTATCCCCCTTACTTTTCTTATCCTTAAGCACATTTACGGTAGGTGTCGGTGAGGCTGTGGGTGCAGAGGTTTTATCAGGCTTATCTGTTGATTTCGATGTAGGCTCATCTCCCTCGTTATCCTCCTCGCCGTCGTCCATATCCACCAAATCGCCGCTGTCAGGGATATATGCTTCCTTTTGTATATAGTAAAGCAAGTCAATCACTGCCGCCTTATTTAGATTTACACCGTCTGCAGATACTCCCTGCGGTAAAAAGTCCTTGTTATCACCTAATGCGTCAACACAGTCAATGTAATACAATTCCTCATCAACAGCCAACGATATTATTCGCTTGTTAAAATTTTTTATTTTTGACATTGTCATACTTGAATTCAAATCCGAAGCATTTGCCGAAACAGGCGGTATCCCAAGAACATAAATTATTGTGTCAGGCTGATTTTCTTTTATTTTTTTTACGAGTTCTGCATATTGGTCCTTAAATTCTGTAGCTGAAAGTTTATTCAATTCATTTTCGCCAAAGCACAAAAACAGCTTATTAAATCTCTTGCTCTTGAATTGTTCTGCAATAGGTGTTGTAGCATCTTGAGGTATAGCAGCATCAACATTTTCAAGATCTGTATTTACATCTGCATATATATCTGTCTCTTCAAGTATCCCATACATACCCACAGTTTTTGCTAAAGCATTGCCCGCAAATGCGGTATTTTTATAGAATGAGAGCTTTATATCATCCTCTGTGCGTGTGGTGGTATACGGATTTGTAACCGCTGTCGTATCTGTTTTTACCTCTACAGCAGGTGTGCTTTTGGGTGTTTTCGGCTTATCTGTGTCTTTATTTAGCATAACGATTGCAAACACCGCCGCAACAGCGAGAATAACAACCGCAACAGCACAATTTCTGCGCCGTCTTGCACGTCTTATACGCTCACGTCTTTTTCGTTCCTGTTCACGTTGCCACATACGTTTTGAAACTGCCATGCATATACACTTCCTCTTCTGATTATTTGTTTTTAAGGACTTCGATAGCTTTATTAAGCTGAGTATCTTTATCTCTTGGTATTTCCGATACATAACTGTCCTTATATTCTTCAGGTAACTCAACAGTAATATTCGGTTCAATTCCTACACCATGTATAGATGTGCCATTAGGCGTGAAATACTTTGATACTGTCATAGTCATTCCCGACCCGTCAGGAAAGGTGAATAGATTCTGGACAATACCTTTACCAAAGCTTTTTGTGCCTATAACGATTGCTCGTTCATAATCCTTTAATGCACCTGTTAAAATCTCAGAAGCGCTGGCACTTGAGCTGTTTATCAGGATTGCCATTGGAATGTTAAGCTCCTTTGAGTCAGATTTATATTCGTTACGCTTACCTGTTTTTGATTCGGTATAAGTTATTATACCCTCAGGGAGTATATAGTCTGCAATCTGGCAGACGACGTCCATTACACCACCTGGGTTGTCACGAACGTCTATTATAAGCTTTTCCATACCTTTTGAGTTCAGTGCACTAACCGCCGCAACAAACTCGGAATATGTTGACTCGTCCGAGCCATCGCTGTTAGTCTTAAAGCCCGATATTGATATATATCCGATTTTATCGTCAAGCATTTCATAACTTACGGAGTTTCCTACTATTTCTTTACGTGTAACTGTATAGTCCTTGACCGACCCATCTCGCTCTATTGTAAG
>CADBPJ010000120.1 GCA_902796445.1 uncultured Ruminococcus sp.
AGAAGTCCAAACATAGCAATCGCTATTGGGCGTCGGGTAAGATTTTCTGCGGTGTATGCGGAGAGAGGTTTGTGAACAAAATCAAGAAGACTTCTGTGGGTAGTTCAAGGGCGTGGAATTGCTTAAATCATGTCAAGGCTGCAGCATTTCGTAATGCGGAGTGTTCTATGTCAGAATGGGCAAGTGATAGGAGTTTGAAGAACATAGTTCTACATATTCTTAATGTACTTGTAGATAATAAAGAAGAATTAAAGCAAGAGATTATTAAAGATATCGCAGAGTTGAGTGTCGAAGAAAAGACAAAATCTGCTGATGATATACAGGGCAAGATAGATAAGTTAGAGCAGAGAAAACTCAAACTTATAGACATTAGGTTGGCTGATGAAATAACACAATCAGATTTTAAGATAAAGCAAAAAGAGATTGATGATGGCATTACCAAGTTATGTGAAGAATTAGATAAGTTAAAAGAGTTAGAAAATACCAAACAAAAGCAACAGGACAGAATGAACAATATTATTGCTGAAATTGATAGAGTGTTAACTTTAAAGGGTGAAGATTTTGAAAAATTATTAAGAGAAGTTACACAGAGTATAACAGTTTATGAAGGTCATACAGTTGTGGTAAGGCTTAAAGACATACCTTTTAATTTCAAGGTAGCATACAAATCTACAGGTAGATTAGATACATATAGGACGGAGATTCTAAGCCTTGAAGTGGTATAAAGAAAAAGGCAAAGCATACTGAAAACAGTAGGCTTTGCCTGTTCTGATATAAAGGGGCAAAATCATCGCTGATAGACCTATATCGGTCAAAAGACCTTTTGTGACCTCATCAGGCATTGTATATCGCTGAGAAAGATACCTTAGCGATGCACCAAGCTCACCGTTCGGTCCACCGTACCAAAATGTTTGAGTATAGAAAAAATGGTAACTATTTATTCTTAAAAAACTTAATATTTGCAAGCAATAAAAGGTAGTTGTTATGTGAAAACAACTGCCTTTTTTCTATGCAAAAACTCAAACATAAGGAGGTACAAAAATGAAATTACAATTTGAATATTTTTACGGCAGCGAAGTAGATGATTTTACATTCTATCGCATACCAAAGAAGATTATTACATCACCACATTTTAAGGATGTGTCATACGGAGCTAGGATGCTTTACGGACTTTTATTTGACCGGGTTGGGTTATCTATCAAGAACAGTTGGTTTGATGACGAAAATCGTGCATACATCATTTTCTCTATTCAGGAGGTCATGGAATCAATGTTTTGCAGTAAGCCAACTGCTGTAAAGTTTATGTCAGAACTTGAATATGCAGGACTTATTGAAAGGCAAAAACGTGGTCGTGGTCTTACAGATTATATCTATGTTAAAAAGGTTGTGGATAATGAAAAAGTGGTAAAGAATGTTGACCGCAAGGAGTTAAAAGATTGTACTTTTAATGGTCAAGAAACTGAACCTAAAGAGGTTAAAGATTTTAACCCTAATAATATTAATATAAATAATAATTACTTTAATGATATCTACACCATCCCTCCACCTAAAAGCCGAGAAGATTATGAGGAAATTATCAAAGAAAATATTGAGTACGATATTTTGAAACTTGATTTTAAAGATGAATGGTTGGATAACATAACCGAACTTATGCTTGATGTTCTTTGTTCTGATAGTAAGACTGTGAGGGTTAATCAAACAAATATGCCAATAGAGCAAGTCCGCAAAAGGTATCTCTCCATAAACGATATGCATATAAGGTACCTTGATGATTTTGTTCGAAAAAATAATTATGAGATACATAATTTCAGAAATTTCTATATTTCAGCGATATACAATGCTCCCATAATGATAGATTCATTTTATGAAGAGTGGGTTAAAGAAGATATGAAAAGAGGTGCGATATAATGAGTGTAAACAACATCGGCTTAAAAAGCTACGAAGATTTATTCAAGGATGATAAAGGCAAAAAGACGGAAGAAATTGTTCCTATGGATATTAAGGAATTGAAGCCTTATGCTGAACAACCATTTAAGGTACTGATTGATAACAGCATGGACGAGCTTTGCGAAAGTATAGCTCAAAACGGAGTCTTGTCACCAATTATAGCAAGACCGCACCCTGAAGGCGGATATGAGATTCTTTCAGGACACAGACGAGTAAAAGCTTGTGAGCTTTTAAGAATTGAAGAGGTTCCGGTTGTGGTTAAAAATCTCGATGACGATACTGCTGCCATTCTTCTTGTAGATAGTAATTTGCAAAGAGAAAACATACTGCCAAGCGAAAAAGCGTTTGCGTACAAACTAAAATTAGAAGCGATGAAGCACCAAGGTAAAGCCACTTCGTCCCAAATTGGGACAAAGTTAAGAAGTGATGAAGAACTTTCACTTCAAGTCGGTGAAAGTAGAAACCAAGTTCAGCGATACATAAGACTCACAAACCTCATTGATCCGCTTCTTGAATTAGTTGATAAAAACGAAATGGCAATGAGTGCAGGTGTTGAACTCTCATATCTTGGCACAAAACATCAGGCGAAAATTTTCGAAGTCATTGAGAGTGAATCTCCACCGTCAATCGCACAAGCAGTAAAACTTCGTAAGTGTGCCGAAGAAGGTAATCTTGATGATAAAATGATTGAGAATATTCTTTCGTCTGAAAAAGAAGAAAAAGTGAAACTTGTTATCTACGAGGACAAGCTTCGTAGATACTTTCCCAAGAACTACACCAAAGAACAAATAGAAGATACGGTTATGAAACTGATTCAAAAGTGGCACAAAAATCGGGAAAAAGAAAATGAACGCTGATAATTTTTTGAAAGATAATGACAGCCACGATAAAATATTAGCGAAAGGAGTCGAAACAAATGAACATTACTTACAGAAATGAAGGTAACATTTTAATCCCTAACTTAACAGTCCCGAAGTCACCCCAAAAGCCAATCGGTTCTTATGGCAGAATGAGAAAGATTTTTCTTAAGAATTATCATCCCGGTATATATTCCGCTATGATGATAAAAGGTACGCTTTTAGAGCATCTTGCCGAGGTAGACGAAATTTGCCATAAGCAATACATTGAACGAGTAAAACAAATGGCGGATTCTCAAGGTGTAACTGAAGAGCTTAAAAAGCAAGATCGTTACAAGTGGACTGGGCTTATGAATAATATTGGTCAATGCGTGAAAGAACAAATTATTCGTGAGTTTGTATATGCGGAGGAGGTGTCATAATGAATTTTATTGAAGAACTCTACTATGGAAATATCAATCCAAATGAGAAACGCTACTACGGACATACCGATTACGCAAAAGCAATGAGAAAATTCTGCAATAACGAAAATGAGCTGAATAAGATGCTGAAAGGAAAACCTCTTCATCTTTTAAATGATCTTATCAACGCAAGTGACGAAGTGATTGCCATAACGAGTATTGAAAACTTTAAAATAGGTTTTCGACTTGGTGTGCAGATGATATGTGATAGCCTGATCTGTGATGATAGCATATTCAAAGATTTGTAGGAGGTGCATATGAAAAAGCTTATTGTTTTATTCTTTAGTTTATTTGTGATTTCTACATCAGTAAATGCTGCGGAGGTACCACCGGAATCATTGCCGTCAAATGCAACCTTTGAATGTATGGAATATACCGAATCACTTATATCGGATATTCTTGATAAGGTTCAAAATGGTCTCGGCTTTTCAGATGCACAAGCCCAAGCAAGACGAAGATTTTTTGCACTCGTAACCAGCGGTAAATCAAACGGATATAGCTTCTCGCAACTAAGTGAGATTGCAAGCAATGCAATCTTCCAATATAGGGATATGTATCTCAGACCTGAATTTTATACTCAGAATGAGGACAAAGTACGGCAACTTATATCGGAAGTACTTGAAGCATATAAGCTCGGCATAATCGATTTTAACGAGGCAAAGAAACGAGCGTACGAAAAGATATATCAATCAGTTGATGCAAGCTTTGACTACGACAGAGAATTTGCAAAGGATACTTGCTACCGGAATATTCCACCGGTGGATAACAGTCTATTTACTATCGCGCGAAAGTTAATATTAGCGGAGAGAACACCTGTCTAACGATGGGTGTTCTATTTATGTTCAAAGGAATAAAAACAATGGTTTTTGCATTAGCAAGCACGGCATTTGGTCCCCCGGAAGTTTTTCAAATGCGTGGCTTGTATCAGCAAGCACGGCATTTGTACTCCCTTGATTCAACAAATCCGCAACTTGCATTAGCAAGCACGGCATTTGTCTTGACCAAAAGCCAATGATAATTTGTTTTAGCAAGCACGGAAATTTGCTGTCAAATTATCCCTTGTTAGTGGCTACGCCCCTAATACCCCAATTTAAAATCAGAAATGATGATACAAAAATTTCGTAATAGAAGTAATTATTTCCCCAAAACTATTGACAAAATACTTCTGTGGGAGTATAATTTAAAGTGTATAACTCTATGGAAGTACGGAGATGACAAAATGAGTAAATTAACAATATATCACGGTTCGCCTGAAATCATTGAAAAACCTCAGTTCGGTAAGGGTAAAACCTATAACGATTACGGCAGAGGTTTTTACTGCACAGAACATATTGAGCTTGCAAAAGAATGGGCTTGTACCGAAGATGTAGACGGCTTTGTAAATAAATATGAGATTGATATGTCAAACCTTAAGGTTTTGAATCTTTCATCTGATGAATATACCATTTTACATTGGCTTGCAATGCTGATGAAGCACAGAAAGGTTCGTTTGTCCACGCCGGTTATGAAACGTGGGCGTGATTGGCTTATCGAGCATTTCCAGCCTGATACAGAAGGCTACGATGTAATTATAGGATATCGTGCGGACGATTCTTATTTCTCGTTTGCAAGAGCATTTGTTAATAACGAAATTTCACTCAATCAGTTATCTTATGCTATGCGACTTGGCAAACTTGGTGAACAGGTTGTTTTGAAGAGCAAAAAGGCATTTGATGAAATTAAGTTTGTGTCTTATGAAGTTTGCGACAACACAATCTACTATGCAAAGCGTAAAGCAAGAGATGATGAGGCAAGAGAAGCATTTAATGCTGAACTTGAAAAAGAAGATTTAAACGGACTTTATATGAGAGATATTATTCGTGAGGAGGTAACACCT
>CADBPJ010000121.1 GCA_902796445.1 uncultured Ruminococcus sp.
ATGTTCTTCATGGTGCACTGTCGCCTATGGACGGAATAGGCCCTGACGATATTAAGATAAATGAGCTGTTATTACGCCTTTCCGATAACGATGTGGATGAGGTTATTCTTGCGACAAACCCGACAGTAAACGGCACTGCAACAGCGGTATATATTTCAAAGCTGTTAGCACCTTTTGATGTTAAGGTTACAAGAATAGCACATGGTATACCCATTGGCTCAGATATTGGGTATGCAGATAAAATTACGATTATTAAGGCATTGGAAAGCCGTACCTCCTTATAATAAAAAATGTAAAAAGGTTTGGTAATATGAACACAATCAGAGAAATACAAGACAAGATACTAAAACTGAAAAAAGAAAAGGACATATGTATTCTTGCACACAGCTACGAAGCACACGAAATTCTTGAAATTGCAGACTTTACAGGCGATTCTTATGCATTGAGTGTAAAAGCAATGTCGGTTGATGCAAAAACTGTAATTATGTGCGGTGTGCGTTTTATGGCAGAAACCGTCAAAATTTTATCACCTGATAAGACTGTTATTCTTGCAACTCCCGAGGCGGGGTGCGAAATGGCAGATATGATGGATAGAGATATGATTTTGAAGGTTAAGGAGGAATATCCTGACTATACAGTTGTTGCGTATGTAAATACCACAGCATCACTAAAGACCATATGTGATGTGTGCGTTACATCATCATCTGCACTAAATGTTGTAAAGAATATAGACAATGACAAAATCCTGTTTATACCTGATTCAAATTTAGGTGCATATGTTGCGGAGTCATTGCCTGAAAAGGAAATAAAGCTTTTAAATGGCTGTTGCCCTATCCATGCATCAGTAACGGCGGACGATGTGAAAAAAGCACGTGCATTACACCCCGAAGCAAAGCTTTTAGTACATCCCGAATGTATACTTGAGGTCACGAAGCTTGCTGATTTTGCAGGGTCAACGGCGGCTATAATGGATTACGTACGAAATTCATCTGATAAAGAGTTCATAATCGGCACAGAATTAAGTATAGCAGAGCATTTGCAGTATGAATGTCCCGATAAAGTATTTTATCCTTTATCAGACAAGCTTATGTGTAAAAATATGCGCCTTACAACACTTGTTGATGTCCTAAGGGCAGTAAACGATACAGGCGGTGAGGAAATAGTTTTAAGTGATGAAACAATTACTGACGCAAAAAGATGTATTGACAGAATGATGGAGTTAAACCATGAATAACAAAGCTATAATTGCAATGAGCGGCGGAGTTGACAGCTCCGTTGCATCATTTCTTATGCAGGAGCAAGGTTATGAACTGTTAGGTGTAACCTTGGCACTCATAGACAGTGACTCACAGGATATTGAAGATGCCAAGAAGGTGGCAGACCGTCTTGGTTTTTCTCATACTGTGCTGGATTTTAAAGACGAATTCCGCAAAGAGGTCATAACGAGATTTATAAACGCATACGAAAATTTAGAAACACCAAACCCCTGTGTATTCTGCAATCGGTTTATCAAGTTCGGAAAGCTTGTAGACTACGGAATAGATATGGGGTATTCTCATATAGCAACAGGCCACTATGCACAGATTGAGGAGCATAACGGCAGGTATTTACTTAAAAAGGGCAAGGACCATTCAAAGGATCAGAGTTATGTGCTGTATTCACTTTCTCAAAAGCAGTTAAGTTATACAAAGTTCCCGATGGGCTCAATGTCAAAGGCAGAGGCGCGTGAGATTGCAGAAGAAAATAATTTCATAAATGCACGTAAAAAGGATAGTCAGGACATATGCTTTGTGCGTGATGGAGATTATGCAGGGTTTATAGAACGCTATCTCGGAAAGACGTATCCACGAGGACCATTTGTTGACTTTGACGGTAACGTATTAGGTACGCATAAGGGCTTAATTCACTATACTGTAGGACAGCGTAAGGGACTTGGTCTTGCATTGCCTAAACCTATGTATGTATGCAAGCTGTCAGGTGAGGATAACAGTGTGATTTTAGGTGATAATATTGATTTATTCTCAACAACACTTGATGCACATGATATAAACCTTATTGCGACAGATAAGCTTAATACACAAATCCGTGCCGAGGTAAAGGTAAGATACAGCCAGAAGGCACAGCCTGCAACTGTGTGGCAGACAGACAGTGACAGGTTGCATATAGAATTTAATGAGCCGCAACGTGCAATAACGGCAGGTCAGGCTGTGGTTATGTATGATGGCGATACAGTAATAGGCGGAGGCACTATATGCAAGAGAGATTTATAAGAACAGAACGTTTACTTGGAAAGTCTGCAATGGAAAAGCTTAAAAATGCACGTGTTGCGGTTTTCGGTGTCGGCGGAGTGGGCGGATACGTTGTTGAAGCACTTGTTCGTAGCGGCATAGGCGAAATAGATGTATTTGATAACGATACTGTTGCAAAATCAAATCTAAACAGGCAGATTATTGCACTTGAGAGAACTATTGGAATGGCAAAGGTAGATGTCATAAAAGAGAGAGCGTTAGAGATAAATCCGCAAATTAAAGTAAATACTCACAAGGTTTTTTATATGCCTGATAATGCTGATGAATATGATTTATCGGTATACACATATATTGTAGATGCCATTGATACTGTAACGGCGAAAATTGAACTGATAAAACGTGCAAAAGCATTGGGAGTGCCAATAATAAGTTCGATGGGAACAGGGAATAAAATGGAAGCATCAATGCTTGAGGTTGCAGATATTAAAAAGACACAAATGTGTCCCTTGGCACGCACAATGCGACGTGAACTGAAAAGTCGAGGTATAACGGAGCTTAAGGTTGTATATTCAAAGGAACAACCCATTATATCTTGTGACGGGAACAGAACTCCTGCATCAACACCATTTGTGCCCGGTACTGCAGGGCTTATTATAGCAGGCGAGGTCGTAAAGGCAATAACCCAAAATTAACGTTGAAAAACAGCGTCAATCTGCTTGTTACTTTTGCGTTATTAATTTGTAGTTAAATAATATAGAGAAAGGAATTAAGATTATGACAAAGGCAGAGAAATTCAAGGAATATATAAAAGGACGTAATGTAACGGTTATCGGTATCGGAATATCAAATATGCCGCTTATAAAGTATCTCACAAGTGCAGGAGCTTTAGTTACGGCTTGTGATGCACATGGTGCGGAGTGGTTAGGTGATAACTATAAAGAATGTGAAAAGCTTGGTATAAATCTGTCTTTGGGTGAGGGATACCTCGATAATCTTACGGACGATTTAATATTTAAAACTCCCGGTATGCGTTATGATGTACCAAAGCTGCTTGAGGCGAAGGAACGAGGTGCCGTTATAACGTCTGAAATGGAGGTATTTTTTGAACTATGCCCGTCACATATTATTGCAGTGACAGGTTCTGACGGTAAAACTACAACAACATCTTTGATATATCGTATGATGACAGATGCAGGCTATAAGACGTGGCTTGGCGG
>CADBPJ010000122.1 GCA_902796445.1 uncultured Ruminococcus sp.
CCACGGCGTAAAATATGACTGAACGGTTTGCATATTTCTCCCGTTAGCAAAATCGCCCCACGAAAAATACACCTCATCAATCGATGGTTGGTTTTTGATAATTTCTTTTATAAAAAAATCACTTTCACATATTTGGTATCCTACAGAAAATTTCATTCAATTCACCGCAATTCTTAATATTACCTATTGATTTTATCACATAATCGGTATATAATGAATATATAAAACAAACTCAAAATTATAAAAAACAAACATTTGGTGATAATATGAAAATCTATGAAATAAATCCCTTTATACGATTTGCAACTGCAATCCGTCTTTTTGCCGATACGGAAAATACCTCAAGCCGTGACTGCAGGCTTTTTTATGTCCTCAAAGGCAGTGCGCGGCTTGTTATAAACGATACTCAATACGAGCTTTCGCAGGACAGCGCAATTCTTTTTCCGAGCGGAACGATATATAAATTCGATATTGACAAGCCGGTAAAGCTTATTGCTATTAATTTTGACTACACACAAAACAACAGAAATATAACAGGCAGCCTGTCCCCCGTTGCCGCCGATAGGTTTAAAAAGTATATGAAGTTAGAAAATATATTTTTTGAGGATGCCGATATTTTGAATTATCCTCTCCAAATTGACAAGGCATTCGGCTTAAGGGATAAGCTTGAAAACATTACGAATGTATATAAAAAAAGAGAGCTGTATTATATTGAGCGGTGCTCGGCACTGCTTAAAGATGCTGTAGTTGATATACTGCAAAATGCTCTTTTCACATCACAGACTATAATGGATAAGATAGACACTGTAATTGATTATATACAAAAAAACTACTCCGGCAATATCAATAACACTGATATTGCCGAAATAGTCAATTATCATCCGTACTACCTCAACAGGCTTATGATTAAATACACAAAGCTCACACTCCATCAATATCTGCTTAATGTACGGCTTGAAAAGGCAAAGGAGTATTTGCTAAATACGTCATACAGCATAAGCGTTATAGCCGAAAAATGCGGCTTTTATTCCCCTGGACATTTTTCAGGCACATTTAAAAAGGAGTATGGCTGTTCGCCTAAGGAATTCAGAATACAGTACAAGAATGTATTATAAGTTACGTACTCTGTCACTCATTACCCAGGAAGGTCCACAATATGCTTTTCACTGTCTGTCCGTACTCAAAAATCTATCAACAACAAGCTGTCTGAACTGCGGTGAAAGACTTGCGAAATATGCGGTAAAGCCCGTGACTCTCACAACAAGATCAGGATATAAATCAGGATTTTCATTTGCCTCCATAAGCTTTTCCCCGTCAAGAACGTTTATGTTTATAAGCGTTCCGCCCTTTTTAAAATGAGTTTCTATCAAGTTCAGTACTATGTCTATACCTTTTTCATCAGCCTTAACATCGGGATCAAACTCAATTTGCAATGGTGCTGTATTTCCGTATCCACACTGTACCGATGCTATTCCGTTAGACTGTGCTGTAGATGCACCATCCTGTCTGAAATGCGGATTCGGATTTGCTCCGTGTGAGATTGGCTCGCCCGCACGTCTTCCGTTGGGAGTTGTGCCTACCTTTGAACCGTATTCTATTGTTCTTGACCAGGAAAACCATCCGGGGATAAGCTGTCTGCCCTCAGGCATTTTCTGCGCCTTGACAAGTCCTACCCAGCTTTCGGTAAGCCTCTTTGCCCATTTGTCAGCAGCGCTGTTTCCGCTGCAATACTTTTGTGCCGAACTTAAAATGAGCCTTGTTCTCTCATTCTCAAAATTGTTATCGAGTGCTTCAAACATATCCTCCCAACTGAGCAAATGCTCCTTTTCCACTCTGTCCTCCAATGCTCCGAACGAATCAGCTACAACCGCAAGTCCCGCTCCGTCTATGCCGACCGTAAAAAGCTCGGCACATTGGGATATATCCTCTCCCTTTTCGATACTGTCCTTCATCATAAGGTTCATAATAAGCTCAGGAGTAACCTCCCACTGGTGGTCAAGGTGAAGATTTATTCCCGCTGCGGTAACCTCTATCGCTTTTTTAAGATGTGACTCATATAGTTCAAACAATCTTTCGGTACTGTAACACTCCTCTTTTCTTAAATCCTTGAGTGCCTCCTCCATAACCTTTGCAATATTGATTTTGACAGTATCGTTCATCGGGAATTCCTTGCCCGGCACGCACATCCAATTGCAGCCTACCGCTATTCTTTCCCTTGCCGTTTTCTTGTCTACGCCGTTTCTCATATATCCCTCAGCCAAAGACTTGTCATTGCAAAATCTCGGCCACGCATTCTTATTCTTAATAAGATAATAAACAGCTTTCCTTACAAATTCCCTGTCACAGTTTTCGTGCATTCTCACCGTAAGATTGCACGCAATGTTTATACTGTCCGCTGCCTCAAGAACAAGATATGAAAGATGATTTGTCATATCTTTGTCGTTCTCGTCAACACCCGAAAGCTGATAATAATGCGGATCTATAAGCAGCAGATTTGCTATAAGGAATTTCGCTGTTTCATCATCAAGTATCCCTGCCTGTATATCTCGTTCGTAGTATGGATAGAGCAAACCATCTATCTGAAAACCTGCACCGTCACGGGTATATATTCTCGACGCACAGTTGAAAAATGCAGTCCACTGGCATGCCTCATGGAAGGTCTTGGGAGGATTCTCCTTTATATTTTCGCATACCTCTTTCATCTTTATAAGGCTCTCTTTGATTTCCTGTCGTGTTTCGCTTTCTATAAGCTTCGC
>CADBPJ010000123.1 GCA_902796445.1 uncultured Ruminococcus sp.
AGGGCGATGACCTTACAAAGAAAACATATCCGAAAATGAAAGAAGCTCCGTTTAACTTTATAGGTAACATTGAGGGCAGAGATGTTATGGAGGGTAATGCTGATGTAATGGTCTGTGACGGATTTGTAGGAAATGTCGTTCTTAAAACTGTCGAGGGTATGGGACACGTTATAAGCAACAGAATTAAGGGGATATTTAAAAAGAGTGTTTTGACAAAGTGCGGCGCATTATTCGTTATGAATGGCTTAAATGACTTTAAAAAGAGTATGGACTATCGTGAATATGGCGGTGCACCGCTTTTGGGCTGTAAGAAGCTTGTATTAAAGGGACATGGTTCATCAGACACCAAGGCGGCATTTGCGGCTATTAAGCAAGCTAAAATATTTATTGATACAGATGTAAATAAAGAGATTGAAGAAAATCTTAAAAAAATCAATACGGAGGAAAGTGAAGATGCCTAATATGGTAATTAAAGGATTGGGTAGATACATACCGCAAAAGGTTTATGATAATGCATATTTTGAGAGCATTGTTGATACAAATGATGAATGGATAACAAGACGTACAGGAATTAAGGAGCGTCATATTGCATCAGATAACGAATATACAACGGATCTTGCCGTAAATGCAGCAAAATCAGCTATAGAAGATGCTAAAATATCCCCTGAGGATATTGACCTTATATTGCTTGCTACTGTTTCTCCTGACTATTTCACCCCTTGCTGTGCATGTATAGTTCAGGAAAGAATAGGTGCAGTTAATGCGGCGGCATTGGATTTTAACGCTGCTTGCTCAAGCTTCATAACAGGTATGGTTATGGCAGAGCAGTTTATAAAGAATGGCACATACAGAAACGTACTTGTTGTTTGTGCCGATGTACTGTCAAAGGTTACTGACTATAAAGATCGTGCGACATGTGTGTTATTTGGCGATGCGGCAGGTGCGGCAGTTTTATCGGCTGATGATAACGGCGGAAAAATGTTGGCATACGAGCTTGGTGCAGACGGTACAGGCGCAATGCATATAACAAGCCTTGCTGTAAGAAATGATGAAGAAGAACTTGAAAAGCGAGTTTCTGGCAGAAAAGAAACCGTATGGATGGCAGGACAGCCTGTTATGAAATTTGCCGTTAAGACAATGGCAGATGCAACAGGCAGAGTTCTTGAAAAAGCAGGATTAACCTACGATGATATAAAGCTTATTGTACCTCATCAGGCAAATTACAGAATAGTAGACAGTGCATTACAAAGAATGGGCGTAGAAAAGGATAAAGTACTGCTTACACTCGATAAATACGGCAATACATCATCATCATGTGTACCTGTTGCTTTAACAGAGGCAGTAAAAACAGGTAAAATACAGCGTGGAGATAAAGTGGTAGTTGTTGGTTTTGGCGGTGGACTTACTTGGGCGGCCGCAGTGTTTGAATTTTAAATAGGAGTGTCGAGATATGAAGAACAGAATTTGTGAACTACTTGGGATAGAATACCCCATAATACAGGGCGGTATGGCGTGGGTTGCAACAGCAGAGCTTGCGGCGGCTGTATCAAACGGCGGAGGTCTTGGACTTATTGCTGCGGGCGGTGCACCTGCTGATGTTGTACGTGCCCAAATCAGAAAGTGTCGTGAGCTTACAGACAAGCCATTCGGTGTAAACGTAATGCTTATGTCACCTTTTGCAGAAGAGGTTATGCAGGTAGTAATTGAGGAAAAACCTGCAGTTGTTGCAACGGGCGCAGGAAATCCCGGTAAGTATATGGAGGCCTTAAAAGAGGCGGGCATAAAAATCCTTCCAGTTATTGCAAGTGTTGCAATGGCACAGAAGGTTGAAAAACAAGGTGCAGATGCAGTTATTGCTGAGGGTACAGAAGCAGGCGGTCATATTGGAGAGATAACAACAATGTGTCTTACACCGCAGATCGTAGATGCTGTTAATATCCCTGTTGTATGTGCGGGCGGTATCGCTGATGTAAGAGGTGCTGTTGCGGCATTTGCATTGGGTGCGGATGGTATCCAGGTGGGAACAAAGTTTATCTGCTCGACAGAATGTATAGCACATGATAACTATAAGCAGGCAGTAATTAAGGCAAAGGACCGTGATGCTGTCGTAACAGGCAGAAGCACGGGTGCACCTGTACGTGCGTTAAAGAACAAGCTTACAAAAGAATATCAGCGTCTTGAGGCTGAAAATGCATCAGCTGAGGAAATAGAACAGCTTGGTGTCGGCGGATTAAGACGTGCATTTGAAGAAG
>CADBPJ010000124.1 GCA_902796445.1 uncultured Ruminococcus sp.
GAAAATATGCGTTGGGGAGATGCAGATGCGGATATTGCAACAATCCGCCATGCAGCAGAATTAGCTCAGGCTGATGGATTTGTGACATCATTTACCGATGGCTACGAAATGGAATTGGGTCAGGGCGGTTCGAATGTATCAGGCGGTCAGAAGCAACGATTATGCATTGCACGAGCATTGCTTAAAAACCCGAAAATACTTATACTTGACGACTCAACAAGTGCTGTTGACACAGCAACAGAGGCACGCATACGTAAGGTATTTAGTGAGGATTTAAAGTCCACAACAAAAATAATTATTGCACAGCGAATAAACTCTGTAATTGAAGCAGATAAAATAATAGTTCTTGATGATGGCAGAATTGTTGGTGAGGGAACTCATAATGAGTTACTTGCAAGCTGTCAGGAATATCAGGACATTTACTATTCACAATCAGAAAAAGAAGTATCTTAAAAAGATAGAAAGGTGCAGATGTAATATGCCGCCTCAAATGGGACCCGGTAACAGAAATCATGGTAGATTTGAAAAACAGCAAAAACCAAAGAATATACGTTCATCAATCAGCAGATTATTCAAGTATGTAGGCAAGGATAAATGGCTTGTAATAGTAGCTTTTTTGTGCGTTATTATATCTTGCGGCACAAACCTTGCGGCAACGTATATGTTAAAACCTATAATCAATAATTTGACAGCTAATATGCCAGCGGCACAAAAGGCTGCAGATTTGCTCATGGGCGTAATGACAATGGCAGGTATATACTTATCAGGTGTTGTTGCATCATTTATACAGTCACGTACAATGATTCGTGTGTCACAGCACACAATAAAGCGTATAAGAGCGGATTTGTTCACCAGACTGCAAGGTTTGAGCGTGCGGTATTATGACACAAATACCGCAGGTGATATTATGAGCCGCTTTACAAATGACGTTGATAATATCGGTATGATGTTTGACTCGACTATATTGCAGATGTTTTCGGGTATATTGACACTTATAGGCTCGGTTGTTCTTATGCTTGTGACAAATATTCCTCTTGCCATAGTCACATTGCTTCTGACACCTATAATGGCGTTTGTATCAGGTACAATAGCAAAGCATACGCGTAAATACTTTGGCAAACAACAAGCACAGCTTGGTGCGGTAAACGGATACATAGAAGAAACTATAAGCGGACAGAAGGTCGTAAAGGTGTTCAATCACGAAAATGCGGCAAAGTCCGACTTTGATAAGCTTAACAATAACCTTCGTGATATACAGGTAAAGGCACAGTTTTTGGGCGGTATAATGGGACCTGTAATGAATGCATTGTCGCAGGTAAGCTATACTGTGACGGCATTTATCGGCTCAACTTTAACGCTTATGACACGTATAGGCAAAATCGGTGCAGGTAGCTTTGCGGCACTTGACGTAGGCGGATTGACAGTGTTTGTAAACTATTCCAGACAGTTTTCAAGACCGATAAATGAAATTTCAAACCAAATAAACGTAGTAATGTCAGCACTTGCAGGTGCAGAGCGTGTATTTGCGATAATGGACGAAAAACCCGAAACACAAAATGACACCAATAAGTTTACACTTAAAGACGTACATGGTGATGTTGTAATAGACAATGTAACCTTCGGATATAACCCTGACAAGACAATATTGAAGAACGTGTCAATGTATGCACATCCCGGTCAGAAGATAGCGCTTGTCGGCTCAACAGGTGCAGGAAAGACGACTATAACCAATCTTATAACGAGATTTTATGATATTAATGAAGGAAAAATAACCATAGATGGTATTGATATAAAGGATATAGACCGTGATAGTCTGAGAGAGCATATAGCAGTAGTACTACAGGACACACACCTGTTTACAGGTACTGTTATGGAAAATATACGCTACGGCAGACTTGATGCAACGGATGATGAGGTGATTTGTGCAGCAAAAACCTCTTGCGCACACTCTTTCATTAAGAATATGCCTGACGGATACAATACGGTGCTTGTCGGCGACGGTGCAAATCTGTCACAGGGACAAAGACAGCTTTTAAATATTGCACGTGCCGCACTCTCAAAAGCGCCAATACTTATACTTGACGAGGCAACATCATCTGTTGATACAAAAACGGAGCAGAGCATCAATCAGGGTATGGATGCACTTATGAAAAACAGAACAACCTTTGTAATCGCACACAGACTGTCTACAATTCGCAATTCAGATGCCATAATGGTATTGGAAAACGGCGAGATTATAGAACGGGGCACACATGATGAACTCTTAAAGCTCAGGGGCAGATATTATGAGCTTTATACAGGAATAAAAGAACTTGATTAAAAGGTGGAGGGGAGAACGTACAAATGAAGGTATACCAGATGATATACACTTCGGTGGAAAATTGCTTGGCAGCACCGGAAATAGGGTTGACAAATGCACCAGGGCTGAGAGTATATTCATGCTCGCAGGGGCTTTCCAAAAATAATATCGCAGAGCTTATGAGGTTTTCAAGCTACAGACTGCCGAAAAACAATATGACATCGTATTCACATAAATTTGCTGATCCAACAGTTGCGGGATTGTTCCCCACAACGTTCAGAACACTGCGTCTGTCGGACGGACGTCTGGCGGCGATACAGTCTGTATATGCGGGCTATGATATTAACGGAGATGCGGGCAATTTCTTTGCCCATGCACTTGTATTTGACGAGTATGGGGACGATTTCTTCCCTGAACAGTATTTTGGTTCGGAGATTTTCAGAACATATCTGACAAAAGAGGAGCATGAAACAAAGCTTGTAAGATATATGCCTATTTTGGAAAATCCGCAAAAGCCACAGGGGCTTGAAGAAGAGATGTATTCATTTATTGACGGGCATAAAAAGGAGCTTACCTATCTTATAAACCAGGCTGTAACAATGCTTACATCGGAAAATATAAATAATATTTGCATAAGCACCAATAGTGAGGAACTGACGGCAAAATATCTTATTGCCTTAAAGTGGATGTTGCCCAGAGATGTTTCAAAAAATACGGGCATATCTACATATAATGTGTATTTACCCTCAGATAAACAGGACAAAATAGTATTTCACGGTACGGTAAAAGGCATGAATAATATTTCTCAGGATGCCGTAGATGCACGTGAAAATTGCATATATGTGGATTTTGACAAGTTGGATTTTTCAGGTGTTGCAGAATCGGGAATATTCAAGATGTCAATTAAGGAAATACGTGATGAGTATGCAAAATATAAGTTTACCTCTATGAGCGGTTACCTTGATTGGTTTGCACTTACGCAGAATGTAACCTTTAACGGTGTAGGCGGAAAATTATTGAAATTTAAGCGTTCAGCAGGCGATGAAGCATTTGCTATACGTGCAAGAGAGTTATTTAAGGATATAAATGACGACAATATGAAAGACGTACGGTTCGAAATTTCAAAGATTATGTATGATAACATTGATTTGTTTGATGAGGAAGTAGAATCCGTTACGGATATATATGTAACTGAATGTATATCCCGCCTATGTCATGGTGATAACTACGATATTGAAAGCGTATTTACAGATACGAAAAATTCAGACAGGCAGATGGCAGTAATGCTCAAAAATCTTACAACGTATATGGACTGCATATGCGACAACTTTGACACAATGGGTGAGAGAAACCGTAGTCTGATTTTAGGTTTTATTGCGAGGTTGAAGCATAGCGGAGATTTTGAAAGTTGGGCACAGCTTCTGGGTAATAAACGCAGGTACATTTCAGCGATAACCGAGCTTGCTATGGATGCTCTTATAACAGGCTACGGCACTAATATCTTTGAGATCCCTGAAGGTTGGACAGAGGGCGAGCTTTGCGAGATTATTGCATATATTGAAAGTTCAACAGAGGACAAAAAGCTGTCTATGGGATGTCTGAAATACATTTTAGACCACGACAATGTTGATTGGGACAGGTTTGGAATTACAATAACACAACGTAAGAAATTACCTCATGAAGCGGAAGAGGATACAAAAATTATAAAACGACTGCTTACACGTGTCGGCTATGAGCCGTTTAAACGTGCAAAATATGAGATTATAAAACGTGATATTATGGCGGATATTTACGAAAGTCCGTCACCATATCTTATTTCGCGGCTCTTAAGTACATTCTATATGTGGCAAGGAACTCATGATAATCAAGGTGAAGCACAGAGATTAGCAGAGCGTATGCGAAGACTTATACTTGAATTAAGAGAAAAAGAACCGCAGTGTTATAATTATATGATATCAAAGCTTGCAATAGAAGTAATTGAATCGCAGGGGCATTATCACGAGATTATAGTTAATACCGATACTGTCCCGGAAAGCTTCTGGAATTGGTTTTTGATTGGTGCGATGCGCAGTAAGCGTGATGACAAGAAAATGCTGTCATATATGCGGATATATGAAGCAAACAAGTTAAGATTGAACAGATTGAAAATAAAAAACGAACTCAGAGAAGTATTTAAGGATCGGGACTAACGAAAGAAAGGAAAGGAAAAAGATGAAAAACATTTTCAAAAAACTAATAGTAACAATAAGTATGGTAACCATAACATTAACAGTTGCAGGTGTATCAGTATTTGCTGCACAAGATGCTCGCCCCATGCCAAACTCGGGTGCATCAGTAACAGATACAGTCAAATCAAACAACACAACAACTAATACAGCCTCTGCACAGACACAGGCACAGACAGAAATAACACCATCAAAAACATATCTTACAAAATGGGGCGGATTTTTCTGGTTTTTGTTGTCTGTAGCAGTGAACTTTGTTCTAAGCTGTTGGATAAGCAACAGATTTTATCGTCTTGCAAAACGTAATACTCAAGGTTTGGCAGAAGTACGCGCATTGAGAAAGGATATTGAGGAGAAATTTGCCTCAACTCTTACGGATATAAATGAGCCTATGACAGAGGTTGTAAACCGTAACGAGAACTACGCAAGAACAGATGAAGGAATGGAAATGCCTGACCGCAAGCCCACAGTAGAGATGGACGAAAAAGACCGTGAAATGTTGGGAAAATGGGATATGCAGAGAAACGCCCATAAGGATGAAGAAAATGAATATGAGCTTCGTCGCTCCGAGGCACGTATCCGCTTTGATGATGAAGCAGACTCTGAGCCTGTACCCTCGAAAAAGGAAACGATAACAAAAGCAGGTACAAAGGCAAAGGACTTTTTAAGTAATATATTCCCATTTGACGAATAATCTTAGAAAAAGGCGGATTGTACAATGATGCAATTTTTTGAAAAACTGTCTAAGTGGATTGGAGAGGGTTTCAGCGTTATAAGAGCGTACTCAAGGCATATACTTGAGAGAGTGAATATTAACACTAAGATAAAAAACATAGATAACGAGAAAAACCGTATATTACAAAATATCGGTACAATAGTGTATAATCTCCATATAAATGGCGAGATAGAGCTGGAATCCTGTAATACTATGTTTGACCAGATTGCAGATATAGATAAACAGATTATTTCCCTTCAAAAACGCGTTAAAGAAATTGGATCCGATAATGTAACAATATCTGCATCGCCAAATGAACAAAGTACGTCTGATGATTGCGTAGTTTGAAATATAAATCAAAAAAAGGGAGATGCAAATAATAGTACAGAACAGGTGAAAACCGCCGAACAGCATAGCTGTTGGGCGGTTTTCGTTCTCCGTCAACGGGTCTGCGTTAAATGTAACAGCCCCATTTTATTATAGGTCTGAATATATTGCATTGGTAAGGCGTGGCAGATAGTATTCTTCACGTGGATTTAATACGTGCTGTGCATAGAAAACTGCAAGGTTTATTTTTGGGTCAACTATAACCGCCGCACCTGCCGCACCGCACCAGCCAAATTCTCCGAGATTAGATATTCTGCTTGATTTTGTCGGATCCATATGCGTTCTAACACCTAAGCCGTAGCCGTAGCCTATAAGCTGCGGCCAGTTAAAATCCTTTAATTGAGTGTCATTTAATCTGTTTTGACGCATAAGCTCAACGGAATAGCGTGACAGGATTTTTTCGCCATTTAATGCTGTGCCGTAATTGGCAAGAGTCGCTGCAAGCTTTGCATAGTCGTCCACTGTCGTAATAATTCCTGCGCCGCCGCTGTCATATTCATCGCCTAAGATAAAACTGTTGCCCTTTCCTACATTCTTAAATGTACCCTTTTTTGCGTTTCCGCTTCGTTGTGCTTCCACAACATCCGTTACATCACTGCCATCGGCAGGTACAAATGTATATTGCTCAGCCATACGCTTTTCTATCTCGGGAGTTTTGTGGAAATATGAATTATTCATACCGATAGGCTCAAATATATTTTCTTTTACATAGTCGCGGAATTTCTTGCCAGACACTACACTAACCAAGCCTGCAAGAACATCATGTGCAAGGCTGTATGCCCAGCGTGTACCGGGTTCGTACATTATAGGGTCTGATGCAAATGACTGTATTGTTTTTACCGTATCATATTTACCATTTGTGAGCTCCCCCGCCCTCAATATCCCCGGACTTCTTAAATCATAATTAAAACCCGCAGACATTCCGAATAAATCGCCGATTGTAATAGGGTTTTTCGCCTCTTTAAGTTCACCATTTTCAGATTTTATGTACATCTTTTTAAATTCAGGCATATACTCGTAAAGAGGATCTGACGTCAAAAATTCACCTTTTTCCAAGAGCTGTGTTGCCGCAGTTACTGTGCAAACCTTAGAGCATGAATAAATATTATACATCTCATCTCCTGTTAAAGGAATGTTGTTTTCGAGGTCATTAAGACCATCTAAGTGCTTTAAAACAATCTTGCCATCAAGATAAATTACAATAGAATTGCCGACAGTATGATTTTTTGTCATATCGGCCATAAATGCTTTAAGGTTACTGAATTCCATAATCCCCTCCGTAATATCTTATATTTTAAAATATATTATCATAAAAATAAGAAAAATGCAATATCTTTAATTATTTTGGTAAAAAATAACAAAAATAAAAATAAAATTTATTTATATATAGTATTTACTTACAAACGAATTTATGGTACAATATAAGTAAACACTACTATAAACGTGAGAACTGACATAAACAAAGAGGGTGTAACAAATGATTGAAAAAAAAGATTTGTATGGCGTCAGCCAAATGCAGACGTACTTATTTAATATAGGGGAAAACTACAGAAGCTATGAGTTTTTGGGGTGTCACAAGTCTGACTTGGACAGTTGGAGATTTGCCGTTTGGGCACCTAATGCAAAAGCAGTAAAGGTGGCTTGCGACAAAAACGGTTGGACAGGTAACGGAAATGAGCTTGAACAAATCGGCGAAACAGGCGTTTGGGTAAGTGTTTTTTCAGACTTTGAGAATGGTGATTATTACAAATACGCAATAACAGCGCCTGATGATACAGTATATCTCCGTTCTGATCCGTACGCAATACGATGCGAGTTAAGACCAGGAACAGCCTCTGTAGTATACAGCGAGGCGGAATTTAAATGGACAGACAAACATTGGATAGACAAACGCAAGAAAACTGATACTATACATTCGCCTATGAATATATACGAGTGCAACATTGGTTCGTGGAAAATACATGATGACGGAAGCTACTATACTTATGAGGAGCTTGCCGATGAGCTTATCCCGTATCTGGTTGACATGGGTTATACTCACTTAGAGCTGATGCCGCTTACGGAATATCCATTCGATGGCTCGTGGGGTTATCAGGTAACAGGTTATTTTGCGGCAACATCACGCTATGGTACTCCCGCTCAGCTTAAAACTTTTATAAACAAATGCCATAAAGCAGGTATAAGTGTAATAATGGATTGGGTGCCTGCACACTTCCCTCGTGACGGACACGGGCTTAGAATGTTTGACGGCACGCCTTGTTATGAATATGCAGATTGGCGTGAGGGCGAGCATAAGGATTGGGGTACGATGGTTTTTGACTTTGCCAAGGGTGAGGTTATATCTTTTTTGATGTCCTCGGCATATTTCTGGGCAGAGGAATATCACATAGACGGACTTCGTGTAGATGCTGTATCCTCTATGCTTTATCGAGATTATTCCCGTAACGACGGTGAATGGGTGGCAAATAAATACGGAGGCAATGGTAACCTTGAAGCGGTCGAACTACTCCGCAGAATAAACAAGACAATGTGTACAGAAAAACCTGGCTTTTTAATGATTGCCGAGGAATCTACAGCATGGCCGCTTGTTACGGCACCGCCTGAGGACGGAGGCTTGGGCTTTAACTTTAAGTGGAATATGGGATGGATGAACGATACATTAAGATATGTGTCAATGGACCCCTATTTCAGAAAAGATAATCACACGCTCTTGACATTTATGATGATGTATGCGTATTCAGAGAATTTTATTCTTCCGTTATCGCATGACGAGGTGGTGCATGGCAAAAAATCACTGCTGGATAAAATGTTTGGCGACTATAATCAGAAGTTTGATGCGTACAAGGCATTTTTGACCTATTATATGACTATGCCAGGCAAAAAGCTTATGTTTATGGGCGGTGAAATAGGTCAATTCCTTGAATGGCGGTTTGATGATCAGCTTGAATGGAATATTTTAGATATTGATAAACACAAGGTACTTAATCAATACATCAAGGCATTAAATCATATGTATACAGAGGAAAAGGCCTTGTGGCAGTTAGAGCAGAGTTGGGACGGATTTGAATGGATAAATGAAGCCGACAACGAAAACTCGGTAGTGTCATATATGAGAAAGGGCAAGAAAAAGGACGACTTACTCGTTGTTGCGGCAAACTTCACGGCACTTGACCGCAGGAACTATAAGCTGGGAGTACCTTATGAGGGTGAGTATGAAGTAATTCTACATTCCAACTCTACAGAATTTGGCGGAGAACGCAAAATAAACAAAATGACTTATGTTGCAAAGCATGAGCAGTTCAAAGATATGGAATACACTCTTTCTGTTCCCATTGACGGAAACAGTGCAATGATATTAAAACGTAAAATTAAAAAGTAGAACAGGAGGAAATATAATGATGGCATCAAAAAAATGTGTGGCAATGATACTTGCCGGCGGACAGGGTTCAAGACTTGGAGTCCTGACAAAGACTGTGGCAAAGCCGGCGGTACCTTTTGGAGGTAAGTACAGAATAATAGACTTTCCTCTTTCAAACTGCGTCCATTCGGGAATAGACACGGTAGGCGTACTTACTCAGTATCAGCCACTTGAACTAAACACATATATCGGTAACGGCAATCCTTGGGATCTTGACCGTTCTATGGGCGGAGCGTATGTTCTGCCCCCCTATCAAAGCGGAGCAACGGGTGAATGGTATAAGGGAACGGCAAATGCAATATATCAAAATATTGCGTTTATGGACGGGTTTAATCCCGAAAACGTACTGATTTTATCAGGTGACCATATTTATAAAATGCACTATGGCAAAATGCTTAAGGCACATATAGAGGCAAATGCGGCAGTAACCATTGCCGTAATGCCTGTACCTTGGGAGGAAGCGAGCCGTTTTGGTATAATGTGTACAAATGAGGACGGACAAATCACAGAGTTTGTTGAAAAACCCGCAAATCCGACAAGTAATCTTGCATCAATGGGTGTTTACATATTCAAGTATGATGTGCTTAAGAAATATCTTACAGATGACGAGCGTGACCCTAATTCCGCTAACGATTTTGGTAAGAATATCATTCCTAAAATGCTTGCAGATGGTCAGAAGATGCTTGCTTACAGATTTGAAGGATATTGGAAGGATGTAGGAACAATCTATTCCTTGTGGGAAGCAAATATGGATCTAATAGACGATCCTCCGAAATTTGATTTGAATGACAGAAAATGGATTATATATTCAAGAAACTATGCGTTGATGCCTCACTATATCGGAAATAATGCGAAGGTGAGAAGATCAACAGTAGCTGAGGGTTGCCAGATTGAGGGTACAGTTGATCATTCAGTTATATTCAGCGGTGTAAAGATAGGCAAGGGTACAGTAGTAAAAGATTCTGTGATTATGCCTGGAGCTGTAATCGGCGATGATGTAACGATAGAAAAGTCAGTTATCGGTGCAAATTCGGTAATCGGTAATGGAGCAAAACTCGGTGTGAGTCCCGAAAGTGACGACAATAAGTACAAATCAGACTATTGTACACATGGTATAGTTTTAGTCGGTGAGGCTGCAAAGGTGGATGATTATGCAGATATTCCCAAGTGTTCGATGATAGAAGGCTGACACGCGATATTTATTACATAATTAAGGAAGGAATGATTATATAATGAGAAATGATACAATGGGTATTATTCTTACAGGCGATGAAAAAATAGCACCGTTTACAAATATCCGTGCAAACAGTGCATTACCTATCGCAGGAAGATATAGAATTATAGATTTTGTTTTATCTAATATGGCAAACTCAGGCATAGTAAATATTGGTATTGCCACAGAGTCAAACTATTCATCATTGATGGATCATACAAAATCAGGCAAGCCCTGGGATTTGGACAGAAAGGACTATGGATTACAGATTTTGCCTCCAAACATTGAAAACGAAAAATATGGCGTTATCCGAGGTAATATTGATTTATTGGCAGGCATAAGAACATTTATACATAGAAGCACACAGACATATGTAATTCTGTCCCTTGGAAATATGATATACAATATTGATTTTGATGATGTTGTAAAGAAACACATAGAAAATCAGTCGGATATTACTATGATTTACAGAGATGTAACAGGTATGTCAGATGATAACCTGTCACGCCATACGCTGATTGAGCTTGATGATGACAAGCGTGTACGTGACATTGAGGTACAGCCATACTACCCCAAAACAACGAATGTAAGCTTAGAGCTATTCGTAATGGAAAAAGCACTGCTTGAAAGCATCATAGACGAATGTTCATCACGTGGCGATGTGGATTTCGTCAAAGATGCAATCATAAAGAAGATGGGAGGTATGCGAATATTCGGTTACGAGTATAATGGTCATTTCTACAAGATTGATTCGCTCACTTCTTACTACCAGACAAATATGCAATTTTTAAGAGCTGACCGTCGTGAGGAATTGTTTAATCGTGAACGCCCGATTTATACAAAGACAAAGGACCAGAGCCCTACAAAATACGGCGATGCGGCAGAATGTATCAACAGCTTTATATCTGACGGATGCGTAATCGAGGGTACGGTCATAAACTCTATACTTTCACGAGGCGTAAAAGTAGAAAAAGGTGCAGTAGTCCGCAACTCGGTAATAATGCAGGACAGCGTTATTGAAGAGGACGTTGAGATAAGCCACGTGGTATTTGACAAAGAAGTTGTAATAACCAAGGGCAGAAAGCTGATCGGACAGGAGAGTCACCCGCTGCCTGCATCAAAGGGAACGCTTATATAATGTGAGAGATGGGGCGATGTGAAAGCACCGCCCTTTTTAGCCTAATATTGCAGTAAAATTTATATTAATATGTAAGTAAATACTCGGAATATATTGTCGAAAAGGACTATTTTTGACTGCTTTTATTGACAATTTCATAGAAAGATAGTAAAATATTGTGTAAACACAGAAAGGAATAGCTATGAAAGTTTTATTCGCAACATCAGAGTGTGCACCGTTTATAAAGACGGGCGGATTGGGTGACGTTGTCGGCTCACTACCGCAGACGTTACGTGAAAAAGATGTAGATGCACGTGTTGTATTGCCCTTGTACAAGAGCATACCGCAGAAATTCAAGGACCAGATGCATTATGTAGATCATATCTATATAGATATTGCGTGGCGTAAGCAGTATTGCGGAATATTTGAGCTTAATTACAATAACTGTATTTATTATTTTATTGATAACAAATTCTATTTTGATGGTGATAAGCCATATGACCATATCCATCTTGATTGCGAGAAGTTTATTTTCTTCTCGAAGGCGGCACTGTCAATATTGCCTACAATAGGCTTTTGCCCCGATGTTATTCACTGTAATGATTGGCAGACAGGACCAATACCGATATTCTTAGACACATGCAGAAATAACCCGTTCTATCAGCATATTCATTCAGTTATAACTATACACAACCTGAAATTTCAGGGCAGATGGGATTTTAAAGGTATCAAGGATGCTATGGGTATCTCAGATTACTATTTCACCCCCGATAAGCTTGAGTTCTACAAGGACGCAAACCTGTTAAAGGGCGGTATGGTATATGCTGACAAAATTACCACAGTGTCAGATACTTACGCAAGAGAAATCACCACACCGTATTTTGGCGAGGGACTTGATTCATTGCTCCGTGCAAGACAAGGCGATTTATTAGGCATAGTAAATGGTATCTCATACGAGGATTGGAATCCTCAAAAGGATGAGTTTATTGTTAAGAAATACACACCGCGTACAGTAAAAGCGGGTAAGGCTGAAAATAAGGCAGCATTGCAAAGGGAGCTTGGACTTCCGGAGGAGCCAAATAAAATGCTTGTCGGAATAGTATCAAGACTGACCGACCAGAAAGGCTTTGACTTGATTGCATATAAGCTTGAAGAGCTTTGCCAGAACGGCGGATGCCAGCTTGTGATTTTAGGTACAGGTGAGGAAAAGTACGAGAATTTGTTCCGTCACTATGCATGGAAATATCCGAATGTACTTGCGGCACAGATAACATACTCAAACGAAATGTCACATAAAATATATGCGGCTTGTGATGCGTTTTTAATGCCGTCAGCATTTGAACCATGCGGATTATCACAGATAATATCTATGAAATACGGTACATTGCCGATAGTTCGTGAAACAGGCGGCCTCAAGGATACTGTAAAGCCATACAATAAGTTTACAGGCGAGGGATACGGTTTCTCGTTTGCAAATTACAATGCGGACGAGATGCTCGGTTGCATATTCAGAGCAATGGACGTATACTATAATGATAAGCCTGCATGGCAAAAATTACAGAAACAGGCAATGGCGGCAGACTATTCGTGGGATGTATCCGCAGAAAAGTACATAGATATGTACTCAAATATCACAGGTATTCCAAGACCGAAAAAAGAGGTTAAGGCACCTGTAGTACCAAAAAAATCAAACTTTGAAAAACAGCTTCGTGAAGATTTTGAAGCCTCTGATAAGGCAGTTGCACAAAAGGCACAGCCTGCAACAGTCGTTGAGGTGGAAAACCCCTTCAAGGAGCCTGTAAATAAAAAAACGACACCAAAGAAAAAGACAGCAAAGAAAAAGAAATAATTTGCGAAAGCAGAATGTAAGGAGAAAAATTGATGGCAGGGAAAGACACAACAAAGAAGCTAACACAAACACAGGAGGCTTTAAAGAATGAAATTATCGGTAAGATTAACCGTCATTTCGGTAAGGTTTTAGAGGAGGCAACACCGCAGATGGTATATGCTGCGTGTGCATTGACAGTCCGCGACAAAATCATGGAGAAATGGGCAAAATCTCACCGCGAGGTTAAAAAGGAAGGCTCAAAGAAGCTGTACTACCTATCATTCGAGTTCTTAATGGGCAGACTTCTTTGTACAAACGTATTGAATTTGATGCAGACAGCAGACTATGAGGAGGTATTGGAAGACTTAGGCTACTCATTATCTGATATTGCCGAGCTTGAGAATGATGCAGGCTTAGGTAACGGCGGACTTGGCAGACTTGCCGCATGCTTTATCGACTCATTGACAACTCTTGATTTACCCGCATATGGATGTACAATAAGATACGAATACGGTCTTTTCAGACAGAAAATAGTAGACGGTTTCCAGACAGAGCTGCCTGATACATGGCTTGAGCATGGTAATGCATGGGAGGTTGCACGTCCTGAGGAGGCTGTAAAGGTATCCTTTGGCGGAGATGTCAACACATATTGGGAAAACGGCAAAATGAAGGTCAGCTATTCAAACGAGAGAACAGTTCTTGCTGTTCCTTATGATGTACCTCTTTGCGGTTACGACTCAAAGATAATAAACAAGCTAAGATTATGGGGGGCACAATCAGCATCAGATTTTAATATGCATGCATTTAATTCAGGCGACTATTCACGTGCAATCGAGGAAAAAGAGCTCGCAAGTGTTATCTCAAAAGTGCTTTATCCTGAGGATAACCATACAGAGGGTAAGGAGCTTCGTTTAAAACAGCAGTATTTCCTGGTATCTGCAACATTACAGTGGATTTTAAAGGAATTTGAGTCAAGAAACGGTGCAGATTGGTCAAAGCTACCTGACAAGATAGTTATTCACATTAACGATACTCACCCGACAATGGCAATTCCTGAAATGATGAGAATACTAATGGACGAAAAAGGTCTTGATTGGGATGATGCATGGAATATTGTCACACACGTGTTTGCGTACACAAACCATACAGTTATGAGCGAGGCACTTGAAAAGTGGCCTCAGGATATGTTCAGACGTGTTGTTCCGCGACTATATATGATTTTGGAGGAAATGAACAGACGTCTTATGGAACGTGTTGAAGCATTCTATCCAGGTGATAAGGGCAAGCATGATTATATGGCAATTCTTTCAAATAATCAGGTGTCAATGGCAAACACCTGTCTTGCAAGTGTATTTGCAGTAAATGGTGTTTCAAAGCTTCATACAGATATATTGAAACAGGATATTTTCCGTGACTACTATATGATGGATAAGGATAGATTCCATGCTATCACAAATGGTATCACCTTCAGACGTTGGATTGCGAACTGTAACCCTGCACTAACTAAGCTTATTGACGATACAATCGGCAAGGGCTGGCTGAAGGATGCAGACAAATTGCAGAAGCTTGCAAAGTTTGCTAACGATGCAACATTCCAGAAGAAGTACGATGCAATTAAGCGTGCTAATAAGGAAATGGTTGCAGACTATATCCTTGAACATAACAAGGTGAAGATTAACCCTGACTCAATATTTGACATTCAGTGTAAGAGACTTCACGAGTATAAGCGTCAGATGATGAATGTTCTTCATATTATTGTTGAATACAACAGGATTTTGACAGATGCAGAGTATGCTAAGAACTATTACCCGAAAACATACATTTTCGGTGCAAAGGCTGCCCCTGGCTATAAGCGGGCAAAGACAATCATTAAGCTTATAAATTCAGTTGGTGATATGATCAACAATGATGCACGTATAAATGACAAGATTAAGGTAATCTTCATTGAAAACTACGGTGTATCTATTGCGGAGAAACTTGTAACGGCCGCTGATGTATCAGAGCAGATTTCAACAGCAGGTAAAGAAGCATCAGGCACAGGCAATATGAAATTTATGCTTAATGGTGCTGTTACTATCGGTACAATGGACGGCGCAAACGTTGAGATGTATGAGCAGGTAGGCGAGGACAATATTTATATCTTCGGTTTACGTGCAGATGAGGTTGATGCAAGACTGCGTATTATGGGTAATGATGAAGTCAAGAATATATATGCTACAAACGCATATTTAAGAGGTGCTTTGGAGCAGCTTATTAACGGATCTATTGTTAAGAGTAACACAAACATATTTATGGATCTGTACAACACATTGTTATTTGGTGACTACGGCTATGCCGACACATATATGGTACTTCGTGACTTTGAGGACTATATGCGTACACAAGAGCAGATTTCTAAGGACTATCAGGACAGAAAGACTTGGATAGCAAAGCAGATTATGAACACTGCAATGGCTGGCTTCTTCTCATCAGATCGTACAATCAAGGAATACAATGATAAGATATGGCGTCTTACACCTATTAAATAAAAAAACATAATAACATATCTACCCCCTGTCCCCAATCCTGTGGGCAGGGAGATATGTTTTTGAAAAATCCCTTATTTAAGGGATTTTTATATAAGGAGTTACAAATGGAATTAGAACACATTTCCGACCAGAGATTTTTTCGCAATCCGTCAGGTGCAGTAACCTCTAACAGTGTGGTGAGGTTAAGAATATCTGTTAAAAATGCAGGTGTGCCTCGTTCTGTACGTGTTATATACAAGCCTGATGACGGAGAAGAACAATATGCGAATATGCCATATGTATTCTCGGTGCTTGGTGCGAGCATATACGAAACGGAAATAAGAATGCCTGCCTCTGCGTGCCTTATGTGGTATTTTTTTGAGGTTGGCACTGACAGCGGTATTGTATATTACGGAAACAATGACAGAAATTTGGGTGGTATGGGTGCAATTTCGTTCAGCTACCCTGCACGTGCATTTCAGATAACGGTGTACAACGAAAATTTTGCCACACCTGATTGGTTTAAAAATGCTGTTGCATACCAGATATTCCCTGACAGATTTTACAATGGAACAGACGGCGAGTTTTTAGGTAATAGAAATGACATAATTAAACGTAATTGGGGTGAAATCCCGTTCTATAAACCTGAACAATTCGGCGGCGAGTACAAGTCAAATGACTTTTTTGGAGGAAATCTTGAGGGAATTATAAAAAAGCTTGACTATTTAGAGGATTTAGGGATAACGGTAATATATCTTAATCCGATATTTAAAGCCGCATCAAACCACAAGTACGATACAGGCAGTTATGAAGAAATTGACCCTATGTTTGGCGATGAAGAAACCTTTTCACGTCTGTGCAGTGAGGCGAAAAAGCATGGCATACGTATCATTTTAGACGGGGTCTTTAATCATACGGGTGATGACAGTATGTATTTTAACAAATACGGGAATTATGATAGCGTGGGTGCGTATCAGTCACAAAATTCACCATATTATGATTGGTTTAACTTTATGAACTATCCTGATGAGTACGAATCGTGGTGGGGTATGACAACCTTGCCGCAAGTCAATGAAGAAAGCAAGTCGTTGCGTGAATACTTAATAACAGGCGAAAACTCAATAGTGAAAAAATGGATACGTCTTGGTGCATCAGGCTGGCGACTTGATGTTGTGGACGAGCTGCCTGACTTTTTTGTAAAGGAGCTCAGAACGGCAGTAAAAGAAGTAAATCCTGAAGCTGTAATTATAGGTGAGGTATGGGAGGACGCATCAAATAAGATTGCATATAACCGTCGCCGTGAATATTTCTATGGCGAGGAGCTTGATTCGGTAATGAACTATCCTTTCAGAAATGCACTTATAGATGCAACACTTTGTAAAATAGATGCACATGAATTTGACAGACGAATAATGAGTCTTAAAGAGAACTATCCTAAGGAGGCATATTATTCAACCCTGAATATAATATCGTCCCATGACGTAGAGCGAATAGTAACGCTGATGGGCGGTGTACCTACACGTCACGAGGTGGACAGGGAATATCAGGCAAATTTTCGACTTGACGGCTATGCATTGGAAACTGCATTAAAGCGTACACGGCTTGTAATGGGAATAGTAATGACAATGCCGGGTGTGCCATGCCTGTTCTATGGTGATGAGCTTGGTGTTCAGGGCTATGGCGACCCGTTCTGCCGAAGCTGTTTCCCTTGGGACAGTATGGATTGGGTAGACCCCAAAAGTAAGATGCGCAATTGGGTAAAGGACTTAATTCGTTTGCGCAAATCAAGCACTGCATTTACAACGGGCGAACTTGAAAACGTATATTCTATAGGCAACACCTACGGCTATATACGCAAGAATAATGATGAGAAGTATATAATAGTAGCAAACTTTGATAATGTACCGCGTGACATACGTCTTGATGCGGCACGTTATGGTGTTCGAGAACTTAACCTTATGTTATCAGACGATGATAATATACGTTCATGTCACAAGTCTGATGACGGCGTATTCTTTATAGATACTCCACCTTGTACGGTTTCAATTTATAAGGGGATGTGAAAAAACAGCACCGATCGTTCTGCACTATTTTTTCGCATCCCCTATAGAGAATTATTGACTTTCTTATCAGCCTCTACAGTTTCTTTGTATCTCCAATTATTTTTTCAACAATATATCGTGGTCTGCGTTTTACTTCCTTATATATCTTACCGATATATTCTCCGATTAAACCTATGCCAAGAAGCTGTACTCCGCCTAAAAACCATATAGAACACATAAGTGATGACCAACCATTGCTTGTATGTCCGAGGAATTTTTGAACTATTGCATATATTGCCATAATAACAGCAAAAACGCAAGCTATTCCGCCTAAACCGATGATTATACGTATTGGAGTGATGCTGAATGACGTTATACCGTCAACGGCAAAGGACAGCATCTTTTTTAATGGGTACTTTGACTCGCCTGCAAATCTCTCATTACGGTCATAGTATACGTTATCTGATTTGTACCCGATAAGAGGCACTATACCGCGTAAAAAGAGATTTCGTTCGTCAAACTCTGCCAAAGCTGATAGTGCATCACTGCTCATCATCCGAAAATCTGCGTGATTATATACCATTTTAACGCCCAAAATCCCCATAAGCTTGTAAAAAGCCAATGCGGTGGTGCGTTTAAATGCCGTATCGGTATCACGTTTATTGCGTACGCCATAGACTATATGACAGCCTTCATCACGAAATTTATGCACCATTTGCGGTATAACATTTATATCGTCCTGTAAATCCGCATCAATAGACACAGCACAATCACAGCAGTCCTTTATAGACATAAGTCCGCCGAAAAGTGCATTCTGATGCCCTGCATTATGGGCAAGCTTTATACCACATACCTCTCTATGCTCGCTTTCAAACTGCGAGATAAGCTCCCATGTTCTGTCCTTGGAGCCGTCATCAACAAAAACTATTCTGCTTGATGATGAAATAAGGCTGTCGGCCTTCATTTTATTGTACAGCTCCAACAGACGTTTAAGGGTTTCGGATAATACGTCCTCCTCGTTATAGCAAGGAATCACTGTATATAGAGTTGTTTGTTTCATAATTATGATGATTAACTCCTTTCACAACACTTAAGTTTTGGCCTTCTCCATTAATGATATTAGTTCATCTTTACTGAACTCATACACATTGTCACAAAATCGGCAAGTCATTTCTGCATTGCCCTGCTCCTCTATAATATCTGAAAGTTCTTTTTTCCCTAATGATATTAATGCTCGCTCCATCCTATCCCGTGAGCAGTTACATTTATATTCGGGTGATGGTGAATTAAGCTCCAACACCATATCAAACCCGTCGGTTACTGCAAATGCAATGTCCTCAGCACTCATATTATTCATAATCATATCCGTAACAGGCGGAAGATTTTCGACAATTTCTGTCAACCTATCAGCAGTTTCGTCTGTTGCCTCGGGCATAAGCTGTATCATATATCCTCCTGCCGCTTTAACTGAAAGGTCGGTATCGACTAACACACCTAAAGCTATTGCTGTGGGTATCTGCTCGCTTTTTGCATAGTAATATGTTAAATCCTCTGCAATTTCGCCGCTTATAAGCGGTGTTCTGCCAATATACGGCTCCTTGAGGTCAAGGTCACGTATGACACTTAAAAAGCCTTGTCCTATAATGCCAGATACATCAAGCTTTCCCTTTGAGTTTGGGGGCAAGTCTGCTATAGGATTTGACACATATCCACGTACCTCAGAACGTGCATTTGATACAACAGTCATCATTCCTACAGGTCCGTCGCCGTTTATCTGTAAGGTCAGTGAATCCTGTTCACTCTTTAGCTGTGCGCCTAATATTGCACCTGCTGTAAGCAGTCTGCCAAGCGCCGCAGATACTGTCGCAGATGTTTGGTGTATTCTGTGTGCTTCGTTAACAACGTCTGTTGTGATTGCAGTAAATACACGTATGCTTCCGTCCGTGCTGTTACCTCGAATTAGTTTATCCATTCAAATCCTCCGTTATATGCTTGGCTTAAAGCTTGGCATAAGCTGTAGCTTAAACAGGTTATTTTTGTGTTTTGTATCTATGCTTTCTTTTGTTTTCTCGTCATCTATTACACCATCACGAATATATCTGTCAAGCGTTGCGTAAGTAAAACCAAGATTTTCCTCATCAGTTTTACCACATAGCCCGTCAATAGGTGTCTTGTCAACCAATACATCAGGTAAACCCAACACACGTCCGATTTCCTTAACCTCTGTAACGGTAAGCTGTGCGAGCGGTGAGAAATCACCTGCTCCGTCACCGTAACGAGTTGCATATCCAACCCAATCCTCGGACAGATTACATGTGTTTGCCACTCTGCCGTTATGACTTTGTGCTACAGCATAAAGCGTTGTCATACGCACTCTGGGCGGTATATTTATGGTTGTCTGCTCAGAAATTTCAAAGGGCAGTGCGGATTTCAATCCGTCAACTGCATCTTTAATGTTAATCTCATAATTCTTTATGCCCAAATGGTTTACAAGCAGCTGTGCCATATCAATATCGTGCTGTTTGCCGCAGGGCATAAGCACACCGATAACTCTGTCCTTGCCTAAAGCCTCTACGCACAGTGCCGCAACAACGGAGCTGTCCTTACCGCCCGAAATACCTACGATAGCATTTGCTCCTTTTCCGTTCTCCTCAAAAAAGTCCTGAATCCATTTTACACAATCTTTTGTTATTTGTTCTGCGTTAAACATAAAATCCTCCATTCTGATGCTTTTAGCACAAATCCAACGTGCAAGAGAAACTTTGCTTATCTCTTGCGTTATTTTACATTTATTTGACAGCTCCTCATTGTATCCAATGCAGATTTGTGTAATTCAGGCGTAACACCTGCACAACAGCTTGCATTGACCGATATTTCCACTTCGGGGAAATTCGCTTTTAGTATCAATGCGTTTGAAATGACACAAATATCTGTGCATACACCGATAAGCTCTATAGTCATATTATTGACATTATGGTTTTGTTTAATCAACTGAGGTAATGTTAAAGAACCGAAAGAAGGCTTTAAAACGGGAGTATACCCATTTTTCTCAAGAGCTGTCAGGACGGCCTCATTAATGTTCCAGCCGTTTGTACCCTCGATACAATGCACAACAGGCAGATTTCTACCCTCACATGTTTCTAAGTAATAGCGGGAATGGGTATCGAAGGTTGCATAAACATCGCCCTCAAAGCTCTCTATTTCCTTAACAACGGCAGGAATGATATTTTGTGCCTCAGCTGTTCCTAAAGTACCGTCTATAAAATCATTCTGCATATCTACTACAATCAGTATCTTATCCATAGTTGATGTCTCCATTTATATAAAGTAAAAACGCTTACTCAAACCGAGTAAGCGCTCATGGTGCCGATGATCGGGGTCGAACCGATACGGATTTTACTCCACTGGATTTTGAGTCCAGCGCGTCTGCCAATTCCACCACATCGGC
>CADBPJ010000125.1 GCA_902796445.1 uncultured Ruminococcus sp.
ACTTGGCGACGGTCCAACAAAACTTAACCCTACATACAAATGGGGTGGATAGTGGGACTCGAACCCACGACATTCAGTGCCACAAACTGACGCTCTAACCAACTGAACTATACCCACCATATTTTGCCCATAGGGCTGGCGCGACTGAAGGGATTCGAACCCCTGGCCCATTGCTTAGAAGGCAATTGCTCTATCCAACTGAGCTACAGTCGCATAAAAATAATGGAGCGGGTGATGGGAATCGAACCCACACGACCAGCTTGGAAGGCTGGGATTCTACCATTGAACTACACCCGCATACCAACTTATAGTTAATTCAATCACTTAACCTTGACTATTTTAGCACAACTTAAAGCTTTTGTCAATACTTTTTTTAAAAATTTATTATTATTTTCTTAAATTGTTTTAATTTATGTATTTGGATAGAACACTTTTGTGCCCTATCCTACGATTTATGATGCCCCATTTGCTATTTTATATACAGCATCTGTTATTCTTTCTACGTCTTTTATTGTATTAAAATATCCAAAAGATACACGCACAGCTCCTGTTTTATCTGTACCCAGTGCCTTATGAGCAAGGGGCGCACAATGATACCCCGCACGAATAATAAACTTTTCACCAAGCATCATTGCCGTTTCCTCGCTTGGAATATCTTTAATATTAAATGCAGTTATACCCGTATCGTTTCTGCCGTAGATTTTCACGTTACTGATATTTTTCAGATTTTCTCTCAGCCGTGTATTTAGCATATGCTCATGCTCGCCTATTACATCAACTCCCTCTCTCAATATAAAGTCAATGCTTTTTTTCAACCCTGCAAGGGCAGGCGTATTGACCGTTCCGCTGTGGAACTTTTCAGGCATTGATGAGGGTTGTCGGATAGACTCGGACTCACTGCCCGTTCCGCCGACTATGACAGCGCGCACCTTCTCGGGGTCTTTTATACACAGTATGCCCGTACCCATAGGTCCCATAAGGCCCTTGTGTCCCGGACAGGCAAGTAAATCTGCACCAATCTTATTTACTGACACCTCAAGACTTCCTGCACTCTGTGAGGCATCAAGTAAAAACAACGCACCCGCTTCGTGAGCTATGCGTGCAATTTCAGCTACATTCTGCACAGTGCCGCATACGTTTGATACATGAGTGCATACCACAAGCTTTGTCTGAGGTTTGATGCACTTTCTTACAGAGAGCGGCGAGACATATCCTGATTTATCCGCTTTTGCAACAGAATAGTTACCATGCAAAGCCGCAGGACGCAGAACACTGTTATGGTCCATTTGTGTTACGACAACATGGTCATCAGGCTCCAATGTGCCTAAAATCGCCATATTAAGCGCATAAGTCGCATTAAGTGTAAAAACAACATTACTCTCATCACGCATATCAAAGAGCTGAGCGGCTGAATCCTGTGCGGCAAGAATGGTATTTATCCCGCCCAATGACAAGCCGTTCCCGCCTCTGCCTGCATTTCCCCCGTTAATGAGCGAATATTTAAGCATAGCTGCATAGACCGAATAAGGTTTTCTTCGTGATGTTGCGGCATTATCAAGATAAATCATTGTATACACGCCCCGATTCGCTATACCATCGTCTTACAGGAATATTATATTCTTCAACCACGCCTTTTACAGCGGACATATAACTGTCTTTAAATTTAATGGAATATGAGCATCCACCACGATTAAGCTCGGAGGGGGTGTGGACTACACCAACGTTTATCCCCAACACCTTACGAATAGTGTTTGCTGCACGTGATGCGGTTGTTACCGATCCTATTGTTACAAGCATGTTTTTCACCTCTTTCCTACATATTATCTAATGTATAATATGCAAAAAAGGCGAGGGTGTGAAGGTGCTTTTCGGGACGTCGAGGACACCATCCTTACCTTACTGTGTTTAAATTCAACATATTATTCATTTTGTTTGAGTGCGCGTGGCATATGGCAAGTGCCAAGCCGTCGGCAGCATCATCAGGCTTAGGTATAACGTTAAGCCCTAAAAGCATCTTCACCATCTGTTGTATCTGCTTCTTGTCGGCTCTGCCGTAGCCCGTTACACTCTGCTTTACCTGTAACGGTGTATATTCACATATGGGAATGTTTTTATTCCTTACGGCAACAAGTATAACACCTCGTGCCTGTGCAACATTTATGGCGGTTTTTTGGTTAGAATTAAAGAACAGCTCCTCTATTGCCACCGCATCAGGCTTGTATTTTTCAAGATACATTGTTAATTCATCATATATTTTTTTTAACCTGTCCACCGTTGACATATCTGCAGGTGTTGTGATTGCACCGTATTCTAATGTGCGAAACTTATTTCCCACATATTCCACAACACCAATTCCCACTATTGCATATCCCGGGTCAATTCCTATAATTATCATATTGCATACCTCTGCATAAAAATTCATAAACTTTGCATATAAATGCATAAATATTCATTAGTATTTATTATATTTTTACTATTGAATATTTGGATAAAATGTAGTATAATACCATTATACTATAAATTCTGCGGATTTGCAAGGACAAATCACGCAGTTTGAAAGGAAGGAATTTTATCATGGCTAAGGATAAAGTTGTATTGGCATATTCAGGCGGACTTGATACATCAATCATAATCCACTGGTTAAAGGAGAACTATGACTACGATGTAGTATGTGTTTGCGGTGACGTTGGTCAGGGTAAGGAAACAGACGGTCTTGAGGAGCGTGCATTGCGTACAGGTGCTATAAAGTGCTATATTGAGGATTTGCGTGACGACTACGTTGAAAATTACATATTCCCAACTCTTAAATCGGGTGCAGTATACGAGGGTAAGTACCTTTTGGGTACATCACATGCCCGTCCGATTATCGCAAAGGCTCTTGTTGACATAGCTCACAAGGAAGGCGCTGTTGCAATCTGTCATGGTGCTACAGGCAAGGGCAATGACCAGGTACGTTTTGAACTTGCAATCAAGGCTCTTGACCCATCACTTAAAATAATTGCGCCCTGGCGTGAGTGGGACATCAAATCTCGTGAAGATGCTGTTGATTACGCAGAAAAGAACGGAATTGAGTGCCCTGTTACAAAGAAGGACTTATATTCACGTGACAGAAACATATGGCATATCAGCCACGAGGGAGTTGATCTTGAAGATCCGTGGAACGAGCCACAGCTTGACAGCTTGTTAAAGCTTGGTGTATCGCCCGAGGCAGCTCCTGATGAGGCAGAATATATTACAATCGGTTTTGAGGCAGGTGTTCCTGTATCACTTGACGGAGAGAAACTTGCACCGCGTATATTGCTTGAAAAGCTTAACGCGCTTGGCGGTAAGCATGGTGTTGGTATCGCAGACATTTGCGAGGACAGACTTGTCGGTATGAAATCAAGAGGTGTTTATGAAACACCAGGCGGCACAATCCTTTACACAGCTATTACAGAGCTTGAGTATCTGTGCCTTGACCGTGATACACAATCATTCAAGCGTCAGAGTGCTATTAAGTTCTCAGAGCTTGTATATGACGGTAAGTGGTTTACACCATTGCGTGAGGCAATGTCAGCAATGTTTGACGAGATGGAAAAAACAGTTACAGGTGACGTACGCCTGAAGCTTTACAAGGGTTCGTGCACACCTGCAGGTGCTAAGTCACCATATTCACTATACAGTGAGGAAATTGCATCATTCGGCGACAGCCACGAGCTTTACAGCCACAAGGATGCTGAAGGATTTATAAATCTGTTCGGTCTGCCCTGTAAGGTGAGAGCAATGATGAAGGCAAAGAATAATCTTGCATAAGATGGGGCTGTTGCATTTAGCGCAGACCGTTCAAAGGCTTAAAGTGGCAAAAAGTAATGCTTACTAAATATTTATCGAATAAATTAAAGTTGAAATCCGCATTTTCTGCGGATTTCTAGTATTTAATGCCTTTGAACTATCCGCGAAACTCACCTCTCGACGTACCCACGTACGCCGTCGGGCAAGGTGAAATGTGCATAAATCCACATTTCACTTCGTTTCGCGAATTCTGCATCTAAATTCATTCAGCCCCGCAATGGGCTGTTACTTAACGCAACAACCCATATATAACAGGAGGTTTTTATGATATTATCAAACGGAACTCTTAATGTAACAATCGCAGAACACGGTGCAGAGCTGAGGTCAGTTATAAAAAATGGCATAGAATATATGTGGCAGGCAGACCCAAAGTTCTGGGGCAAAACATCGCCCGTTCTCTTTCCACTTGTCGGTGCATCGCCAAATGGTGAATATATACTGAACGGCAAGGCTTACCCTATGCCTCAGCATGGTTTTGCACGTGACTGCGAGTTTGACATTGTGGAGGAAGGCAGCGATTACGCAGTGTTTTCACTAAAGTCAAATGAGGACACCTTAAAGATATACCCTTACAACTTTACTCTGCTTATTAAATATATGCTGACAGACAGCATAGTTACGGTGGAATGGACGGTCATAAATGAAAATGACTTTGATATGGCATTTTCAATCGGTGCTCACCCTGCATTTAATTTCAGAGAGGGTATGAACTATTTTAAATTCAACACTGACAAAGATATTACTTATTTTTTGGTTAATGATGATGGCAGTTGCAACATCACTGACAAGCACATACTGAAAAACGATGGATATATGCCGCTTTATGACGATACGTTTAAAAACGATGCATACATAATCGAGGATAAACAAGTAACAGAGGTTTCGTTATGTGACAGCAACAAAAACGAATTTGTCAAAGTATCATTTGATGCACCCTTGTTCGGTCTGTGGAATCCCGCAAAAGAAGGTGTTCCGTTCGTATGCATCGAGCCTTGGTACGGCAGAGTATATGACGAAGGCTTTGACGGAGATTTGTTTGACCGTCGGTATGTAAATATACTCCCGCCGCACACGGAGTTTAAGGCACAGTATACAATGGAGTTTAAATAATAAATAGGGGGCTGTTAAGAAAGTCAATAACAGCCCCTCTCCCATAGAGTAAATATTCTTGGATATATATACAATATAAACACAAACGCAAATGCAAAAAATCCGAACTCACCCCAATACGGGTGCAATTCCGTCACAGGGTCCATTAAAAGCACTACCAATAGCAACAGAAGCACTGTGCCGACAATGCCTCGTATAACCTTTGCGGATTTTTTTACATCTGTTTTAAAGTCCAAGAAATGTCTTTCCAATACCCATCCGATTAAAAATCCGACTACACAGCCTGCCGCAGAATAGCAATCTGTTATCATTTCCTCTGATGTATAAACATATTGTCCTAATGTAAAGTTTTCGGGATATGGTTTTAGTGTGATATACACCAAAAACACAGCCGATAATGCTATGCCTATTCCAGACACAATAAAATCTCGGTTTTTTCCCTTATCTGACCACTCTAACAGCTTATCACTCATAAATATCACAGCAAGCGATACCGCCAGGCTTACAATTACATCCTCAAGTGTATGCACACCTAAATAGTTACGTGTAAACATAACAAGCAAGGTGATGAATATGCACACAACCACAAGCCATTTCCGTTTCCATTGCCATTTTGCAATACTTAAAAATTCACCTGATGCAATCTGTGTATGACCGCTTGGGAATGAATATCCCGTTGCAGTTTCCATTGCCTCGGGTACAGGCTTAATTTGGGGATTTCTTATCCAGGGGCGCATAACGCAAAATGTGTTTTTCAGTGTCTGGTTCACCATGCTGCCGAAACTTATGTTCATTGCAATAAAGCATCCCGCACGTTTATTGAAGCACCAATATAAAATTGCAATTCCCACATATACAACAGGACTTGTTATAAAATCCGTCACTGCCATAAGAATGACATTGAGCATATCATTTCTGATACTCTGTAGCCACAGTAAATATTCCATACATATTCTCCTTTTTTCTCTTACGATAAGTATAACAGATTGAATCCGCTTTCGTCAATATATAATAAAATTTTTTTATCTATTAGGAAATTTCTCAATTTACTAATAGCAAAAAAGTCTTCCTTTTGGAGTGTAGCACAGCGAAACGACAGTCACGATAGTGATTTTTTTTAAAAAGGTATTGACAATTTAAAATATTGGTTGTATTATATTAAATAATTAAATATATATAAACCGTTGAAACAGAAAAAAGGCAGAGGCGGTCTTTAAGAGCGAGCGGATTATGGTGTAAGTTCCGCAAAGATTCTCTGAGTAATATGGGCTGTTAGGGGCAGTGTTAAATGCACTGACGTGAGACTTGCGTTAAAGGTCGGGAATATGTTGGTATTCTGCTGAGCGTATGGGGTTGTCCCGTAAATCAAGGTGGCACCGCGAATTTTGTGATAT
>CADBPJ010000126.1 GCA_902796445.1 uncultured Ruminococcus sp.
CTCTACAGCTTCGGGATGAATACCAACAGATGCATAGAAAAACGGGTATTCTTCCGCTAATGCAATTATATCGGGCATTTCGTCAAGACTTGATGCTGCATTTAAAATTAAACCTATGTTATTGCTGTTCATACTTTGGAGCAGTTCGTCGCGATCAGCGTCAAACTGCTCGTCTGTATAATGAGCGTGTGTATCAAAAATCATTATATATCCTCGTTTCAGTTATTATATAGTCCATTTTTACATCGTGGGATGATACGGGAATGTCAGAAAGCATCTGAAAATCATAACATATCCCAATCTTTGTGCCTCTAAATTCACTTAAAAATCTGTCATAATACCCCTTGCCAAATCCCAATCTGTCACCTTTTTTACTGAATGCGATACCTGGTATTAAAGCAATATCAATATCCGATGCAGAAACAGGAACGACAGATTTCGGCTCGTATATGCCGTAGGCACCCTTTACCAAATCATCATTGGTTGCAAGTGATGGGGTGATGGTAAATGTTGTTGTATCAGATACAGGGACAACAGTTTTTATACCGCGATTTTGTAATTCCTTAAATAAAGCGAATGTATCAGGTTCTTTAAATGATGAAAGATAAATCATAACGCATTTGGCGTCCTTGATACTATTTAAGACTGTGTTTTTAATCTTTTCTGATGCATATTCGATGAAATCATGGGATAAGGCTTTCCTCTTCGATTTCATTTCATCACGGATAATATCTTTACACATATTGCATTGTTTTACGTAGCTTGTCGGCTGTATCTTTGTCCTTTAAAACAGACAGAAGTAAAAATCCGAACTCGCCTGCGGCGCCTGCACCTTTTCCTGTTATAATCTGACCATCTAAAACTGCCTGCTCGTTTGTTATAATTGCATCGTAGCAGTATTTTTCAAATCCAGGAAAGCAAGTGGCTTTTTTACCTGAAAGAAGCTGTTTTTTTCCTAATATGGAAGGTGAAGCACATATTGCGGCGATATATCTGTTGTATGCAACTGCATAATTTAACATTGTATGAACATCGTTTGATGCATCCAGGAGCTCATGACCTGCACCGCCCGGGAGTATTACCATATCCATATCATCAAGAGAAACATCTGTCATTTTTATATCTGCCATAACCTCAATATTATGTGCACCTATGACTGATTTTGTTTCCATAATAGAAACTGTTTTAACATCAATACCGCCACGTCGTAAAATATCTAACGGCTCAAGAGCCTCTATTTCCTCGAAACCGTCAGCTAAAATCATATAAACCATAAAAATTTATCCCTTTCTTATTGTTTTTTACTAAATTATAGCATAAAAATTTGTAAATGTCATTAGAAAATGTAAAAATATTAAAATTTTTTTTGATTTCCTATATACAAATCAAAACAAATGTGATATAATAAACACCTAAACACAAAAAGTGTATTTTTTGCGTGTAAAAAATATGCAACAGTGTTACGTGCAGATTACTGCAACGTGTTAAATTTATGTTTTTTGTTAAAAATCAAAACAAGTATTGACCTTTTGTAAATTTTAATGTACAATAACAGGGAGAGAAGTTAATGCGTATTATATCCGGTATCAGACGGGGACATAGATTGCATGAGTTTGCGGGACAAGATGTAAGACCCACTACCGATAGAGTAAAGGAGTCTATGTTTAATCTTATCCAGAGCTATGTACCATCTGCATATGTGCTTGATATGTTTGCAGGTAGCGGTGCATTGTCCTTTGAGGCTTTGTCACGTGGTGCGGAATATGCGGTGTTAATTGATGCTGACAAACGCTCGGTCGATTTAGCTAAGCGTAATATTTGTGATTTGAGATTTAACGATATATGCGAAGTAAGAAACATTTCATGTTTTGATTATGCAAATATTTGCGACAAGAAATTTGACATAATATTTCTTGACCCGCCGTATAACAAGGGGTTTATTGAGCCGGCACTTGATGCCATATCAAAAAACGGACTCCTTGCCGATAACGGAATTGTGGTTTTAGAAAGTGACAATACAGATTTCAGAAACGAATATAAAGGACTTGAAATGTTAAAACAGCGCAAGTACGGAAGAACGTATATTACAATCTATAAACAGGCAGAGGACAGGGAATAATAATGAGAATTGCAGTATATCCCGGTAGCTTTGATCCCATAACGAATGGACATCTTGATATAATTGAAAGAGCGAGCAAGATTTTTGACAAAGTGGTTGTGGGAGTGCTTAATAATAAAAACAAGAAGCCGAAATTCACATCAGAGGAACGTGTTATGCTTATAAAAAAGGTGACAAAACATCTTCCTAATGTTGAAACGGCGAGCTTTGACGGATTGCTTGTTGATTTTGCGAGAGAACATTCGGCGAGCGTAATAATTAAGGGCTTAAGAACAGTAAACGATTTCGAGTATGAATTTCAGATGGCACTGTTAAATAAGACCCTTGACAATGACTGTGAAACTATGTTTATGATGACGAACTCGAAATATTCATATATCAGTTCAAGTATGGTAAACGAGCTTGCAGGCTATAACGGTGATTTGGCGGGACTTGTGCCCACAGATATAATACATTATATAAAAGAGAAATATAAGCATTAAAATGCTAAAAAAATATTAAATTGAAAGGATGTTAAAAGCGATGGATATGGATATGGACATAATGGAAATCATTGATATGATGGAGGACACCATTTCTAAAGCATCATCAGTGCCTCTTACAGGTAAGATTATGATGGATAAGGACGAGCTTCTTGATTTCTTGCAGGAAATGCGTCTTGTATATCCTGAGGAGCACAAAGAGGCTAAATGGGTTAAGACAGAAAGACAGAGAATTCTTGACGAGGCTGAGGAAAGAGCTGATGCTATAAGAAAGTCTGCAGAAGAAACTCAGGAAAGACTTATTGATGAGCATGAAATAACAAGACAGGCATATGAAAAGGCAGAAGCTATAAGAGATATGTCAGAACGTGATGCAAGAGAAATCAAGATGGACACAGACAGATATGTTGATGAAATCCTTGCAGATGTTGAGCATAGACTTGATTTGCTTTTAAGAAAAGTCCGTGAGGATAGAGAAGAACATATGAATAACTAAGTTCATAATAAATACGTAGAGCTGGATAATTATTTTTGTTCAGCTCTATTTGACTTTAGAAACAGACCGTTAGGAGGAATACCGAAATGTTATCAGATATAGAAATTGCACAGCAAGCAAAAATGATGCATATACGTGACGTTGCCGCAAAGGCAGGCATTGCCGAAGATGATTTGGAATATTATGGTAAGTATAAAGCAAAGCTTTCAGCAGAGGCTATAATTAAAGCGGAAAACAATGAAAATGGTAAGCTTGTGCTTGTTACTGCTATTAACCCGACACCTGCAGGTGAAGGAAAGACAACAGTAACAATCGGACTTGGCGATGCCATGACATTGCTTGGCAAGAAAACATTTATAGCGTTAAGAGAGCCGTCATTAGGTCCTGTTATGGGTGTAAAGGGCGGTGCTGCAGGAGGCGGCTACAGCCAGATTGTGCCTATGGAGGACATAAATCTTCACTTTACAGGAGATATGCACGCAATAACTGCGGCCAATAACTTGCTTTCTGCAATGATAGATAACCATATACAAAAAGGCAATGCGTTAAATATAGATGTTACAAACATTACATGGAAGCGCTGTCTTGATATGAATGACAGGGCATTGAGAAATGTCGTTATAGGTATGGGTGGTAAAATTAACGGAATACCGCGTGAGGACCACTTTATGATAACCGTTGCATCAGAGGTTATGGCAATCCTTTGCCTTGCAAACGATATAAATGATTTAAAAGAACGTCTTGCAAATATTATTGTTGCGTACACATACACAGGTGAGCCTGTATATGCAAAAGATTTAAAAGCAGAGGGTGCAATGGCGGCATTGTTAAAGGATGCAATAAAGCCGAACATTGTCCAGACACTTGAGGGTACACCTGCATTTGTCCACGGCGGTCCGTTTGCGAATATTGCTCATGGCTGTAACAGTGTACAGGCAACAAAGCTTGCAGTTAAATTGGGAGATTACGCAATAACCGAGGCAGGCTTTGGGGCTGATCTTGGTGCTGAAAAGTTTATGGATATAAAGTGCCGTATGTCAGGTATGCGTCCTGATGCAGTTGTTATAGTTGCGACAGTTAAGGCACTTAAATATAACGGCGGAGTAGCCAAGGACGATTTAAAGGAAGAAAATACCGAGGCATTGTTAAAGGGTATTGTAAACCTTGAGAAGCATATTGAAAATATGCAGAGCTTCGGCACGCCTGTTGTTGTTGCTATTAACAGATTTATGACAGATACAGACAAAGAGCTTGAAATAGTTAAAGAAAAATGCAGGGAATACGGTGTAAACTGTGCCTTGTGCGAAGTATTTGCAAAGGGCGGCGAAGGCGGAATCGAGCTTGCAAAATATGTAATAGATGCAATCGAAAAAAATCCTGCATCATATAACCCTGTATATGATGTCGAAGATACAATCGAAAACAAGATTAACGCTATAGTGACAAAAATATACGGCGGTAATGGTGTTACATTCTCTGCTAAGGCTAAAAAATCAATAAAGATGCTTTCTGATTTAGGACTTGATAAAAAGCCTGTATGTATTGCAAAAACACAGTATTCACTCTCCGATAATCCGAAGCTTTTGGGACGTCCGAGTGACTTTACGGTTGAAATAAAGACTATACGTATCTCAAACGGTGCAGGCTTTATTGTTGCCGAGGCGGGAGATATTATGACAATGCCTGGACTTCCGAAAGTACCTGCGGCAGAAAATATTGATATTGATGAGAACAGTATCATTTCGGGGTTATTCTGATGAAACAGTACGAGTCATTTTCATATGATGATACACAGGTAATTGCAAAAGAAATTGCCGATACTCTAAAGGGCGGTGAGTTTATTGCAATGTATGGTGACTTAGGCGCGGGCAAAACTGCGTTTGTTCAGGGACTTGCAAAGGCTTTGGGCATAACAAACCATGTAACAAGTCCCACATTTACAATAGTAAATGAGTATGAGGGACGTTTGCCTCTCTATCATTTTGATGTGTACAGGATTGCAGATCCGGACGAAATGTACGAAATAGGTTATGATGATTATATTGACAGTGACGGTGTATGTGTTGTTGAGTGGGCAGAACTGATAGAGGACTTATTCCCTGATAGGTATTATAAGCTTACAATACTTAAGGATGAGGACAAGGGCTTTGATTACAGGAAAATCATATTAGAGGACGATAAGGGAAAGGAATAATATTGATATGAAAATACTTGCTATAGACACATCATCTTTCCCTGCATCTGTAGCTATAACAGAGGATGATTTGTTATTAGGTGAATATATAATCCGTAACCAAAGAAAACATTCGCAAAATATTATGGTTATGACAGAATGTCTTTTTGACAGCTTGGAAATGGATATTTCAGAAATTGATGTATTTGCCGTAACGGTGGGCCCGGGCTCATTTACAGGACTTCGAATTGGTATTTCAAGTGTTCGTGCATTTGCACAGGCAATGAAAAAGAAGGTTGTAGCGGTAAATACATTAGAAGCATTAGCATATAATACACTGCAAAGAAACGGTATTGTAATACCGATGCTTGATGCAAGACGTGACGAGGTATTTACTGCATTATATGAAATCAACAATGGTACAGTGGCAGAGATAGCACCGCCTTGTGTTATGACAATAGATGAAATATGCGATAAGTATAAGGATAAAAAAGCTATACTTGTAGGTGATGGTGCAATTATACATAGGGGTGAGTTTGGAGATAGCTTTGCCTTTGCACCTATGAATTTAATGGAAACGCGTGCTTCATCGCTTGCTATGGCGGCGTATGCTAAGGCGAAGAAAAACGATTTATGTCATTATAATGAGGTTGAGCCGATGTATTTAAGAAAATCACAGGCTGAACGTGAATACGAAGGGAGAAATAACAAATGATAGCAATAGGAGCAGATCACGGCGGTTTTGAATTAAAGGAGCATATAAAGAAGCATCTTGATGAATTAGGCTTGGAATATAAGGATTACGGAACGTATTCCGAGGAAAGCGTAGACTATCCCGATTGTGCAAAGCCTGTATGTGAGGCGGTTATGGACGGAACAGCAGACAAGGGCATATTAATTTGCGGTACAGGCATAGGTATTTCCATTGCGGCAAACAAGCACAAGGGGATACGTGCGGCACTTTGCTCTGATGTATACAGTGCAAAAATGACTAAGGTCCACAACAACGCAAACGTTATATGCTTAGGCGGACGAGTAACGGGCAGAGAGCTTGCATTTATGATTGTTGATGCATGGCTTAACGCAGAATACGAGGGTGGCAGACATCAAGCACGTATAGACAAAATCCATGCAATCGAAGAGGCGTGAGCCTCTTTTTGTTTTCTGTCTATTTTATTACAATTAAATGACATTTACCTTAAATTTGTGATATTTTATTTCTTTTGGACATACAATATGTTATACTGTAGTGGACGTATGTCTAATCGGGTGTAACAACATTTTCCCTTTATTC
>CADBPJ010000127.1 GCA_902796445.1 uncultured Ruminococcus sp.
CTGACGAATCCGTAAGCGTGATACCCTCGGGGATATTCGAGGTCACATGACCGATTGAAACCTTGTTGACCTTGTTCGGGTCTGTATTATGATCACCCTTTACAAAATTAGCCGCTCCCGGATTATCGGTAATATAATTTGTTTTATCGAGCCACTCATTGCCCCATCCAAATGCAAGAGAGCGTACATATTGATCGTTGACAAAAACAGTTACGGCTTTTAACTTTGTTTTATCAACCAAAAGCTTAATATTAACAGGCTTATCCAATTCAACCGTTGTGTTGAGTGACTGCATATAGGCGTCAGCTTTCCAGTTCAAAAGTGATTTTGACATACTGAGATTGCCGTCTGCGTCAACATTGAATATCAAACCGCTTGATGGTGTATTTCTAGTATCATTACATCTGAAATACAGCGGCTTATCCGCCTGCTTAAATGTTACATCGGCATCGAGCAAATATTTATCCCCAAGCTTACTTTCAAAGTCCGAGAAATCGTAATCTATTTTATTCGCAGCCGTTGCCAATGTGTTTGCCATAGTGGTGTTTATATTTTGGTAACCGATTTTTATATTATCCAAATAGAAATTACCATAAGGTCTTTTTGATTCGGTGTTGTTGTCCCAGCCCTGAAGTCTAAGCTCATCAAAGTAGTTTACTCCTTGTGTGCCTTGTAAAAAATCTACCGTTGCAACAGTTTCCCAAGTTCCGTCAGCGCCTAAATAATATGTCACTGTTCTGTCAGCTGTATTGATAACCATTTTTACTGTGTACCATTTCTGTACGGATATTGGTGTATTAGCAACAATATATGTATCGCTCGACTGAGATACTATTTCATCCTGTGACCATACGTGATTTTTATTCTTTATAACAACAAAATGTCCTGCTGCATCAAAGAAACAGAATCCAAATGCAGCATTATTATGTTCATCTTGTACTCTTATATCTGCTGTACGCTTCATCTCATTCAAATAGAAATCCGCACTTACAACAATTTCATCGGATTTAGCAACCGCGGAATCATCAAACGGTAAACACCTTACATACTTTATATCTTTATAATCACCGTTTAAAAGCCAAGCCTTATTATGGGTAGCATCGACTGTTTCGTATTTTTTAGTGTCAACAGTCGAATATCCCAAGCCGGTCGGGGCAGAGCCGTCTATTGCACTCTCAAAATCCTGCGTATACAGAGTTGCATCCACACCCTTTGCCTCCGGTGCCTTGAAGGCTATTGTGTTATCTGCAAGCACTTTTTCGTCAACGCTCTTAAAGTTTTTCGGCAGAATGACATAATATGTCTTATCCGATTTCAAGCTGCCTGTGTATGTAAGCGAAAGTGTTTCGTTCTTTATTGTCGCACTTACACCATCAACCGTTTCGCCGTCGATAGACTTAATTTGCACTTTCGACAGGTCGTTTCCGCTTGTATAGTCAGCAGTGTTAGCGCAAGCCAAGGTTTCACTGAATTTAATCTTTACACCGCTTTCGTCAACTGTCGGTGCATCATACTCTAAGTTCGGATACATATCCGCATTTAAAATCTTAAAGTTCTCTATCTTAAGGCTCTTGCCCGTAGAATCTACAGTTACACCTTCTGCAACACCGTTTGCCTTCGGTCCGAAATGTATGGTTGCCAAATTACCGTCCGCAATCCCAGACTGTTTATGTTCCTCACCGGTTGAGCTGAAAAAGCTTGTATTGGCAGTATAGAGATACTTTCCGTCCATATAGTAGTCAACTGTTGTGTTGTGGCCTGCTTCCACATCTCTTCCGTTGATGTCATAAACCATCGTCATTCTATATGTCTTACCCGCTTCATAGTCCGCCACATTGTATCCTCTTATCGGTGTTACCTCCTTATCGGTAGACATATTATACGGGGTTCCGGCGTCTTCGCTTACTACGACCTTTCCGTTCGGTGCAAGCATCAAGTGTGCTAAGTTGCGAGAACTTGTTTCTGAGACCTTACCATTTGACAGAATATGATACGGAAAGTCGGTACTGCTTGCAGTAAAGTCAAACTCAACCATTACCCTGTTATTGTTTGTAACATTAACATATTTATCCACATATCCACTCCTGCTTGCCTCAACCGTAAATGCCTCCGGCTGCCTAATTACGTTATCGGTGGGGATTGCCGCAAGCGCTGATGTCGGTATAACCGTTGCCAGCATCAGTGCCGATAATCCTGCCGATATAACACGGCTTAACTTTTTACCAATGTTCATCTTGAATTTTGTTTTCATTCAAATCTCTCCTTTAAATTTTATATTTTTTTATTTTATTTTTTTGCAAATTGTATACCTAAGACGCTTGCGTCAACGCTTTTTCAGGGTTTTTATTAAATGTTGTATACATACACGCCTTTTCCGACACCCACGCCGTTCCAGAATAATATCTTTGAGCAATTATCCGTTGTTGTTTCTGCTGTTATCACATCAGACATATCACCGATTCTGACTTCGATTTTACCTTTGCCGTTACGCTCTACCACAACAAATTTAAGATTTTTTGTATTTATAACCTCGGTTGGCTCAAAATCGGATTTTGACGAAATTCGTATTGTATCATCAGCATATTTTTTAACCGCCTTGCCATATGAAAGCTGGTTTTCCGTTCTGTAATGGTTATCCGAGCTTATAAATTTATACAAAAGATATTTATGTCCCGTCTTTTCCTGAACCGCATCGCTGAGCGGCACCCAATGCTTGCCTACGTCATCACGCTGTTCTTCGATTGTCTTTGACGCGTCATATACCATTGTATAGCTTTCGCCGCCTTTTTTGATAACTCTTCCTCTTGAGTCAAAGTTAAATGACACCATATCACCCGTATCAATGCCATCGAGGGATACCGCATCATCAACCTCAAAGGTTGCCTCTGCCGTTCCGCTTATTCCCGTTATATATCTGACCGACTCTCCGTCTGCGTTCAAACGCTCCCTTGTATCCCGATAGATAAAGTAGCCCTTTTGCGAAGCGACATTACTTATTATATTATCCAGCGAATACTTAACAACCGCTGCCGCCGCTGTTCCGTTCAGAGAACTC
>CADBPJ010000128.1 GCA_902796445.1 uncultured Ruminococcus sp.
AACTAATTAGATAAAAGCAAAATGGCAGGTCGTAATGACCTGTCATTTTTCAATCTTTAACATTTATGAATGATCCAACGGACGGTTTTGGGAAAATACTTAATGACCTGAATGGTAAAATTTCATTCTCCCCTGTCACCTTTTCTATCTGCTCAAACTTAACAGGATTTAGTACAACCATTACATCAGCCAATCCATTTTCTATAGCAGAAACACATTCACGTGTGCTTATAGACGTTGAAACAAGCTCTGCATAATCTTCTTCAATGCCAAATATATCGTTTATTATGAGTTTTCTTAACACAACTGTGTCAAGTCCGCAGTAATATTCTGACATTTCAGGTAAAAGTTTCTCTTTTATATAGTCGGTATCCTTAAGAGTTAAACGATAGAAATAATTAGCTCCAAAATATATCGCAAGCTTTGTTTCAAGGCGTTTCGTCATAATCTGTTGCTTCATTGTATCTGTTATCGGACCATCATTTGAATCAACAATAATCTTTTCTACTTTAAAATGCTCCTGTGCGGCGGCAACAAAATATGGCTCATTAAATCCTTTCGGCAGTTTTATTTTTCTATGCTCAGGCATTATCGCCATACCATCGGAATTAGAGTCAAAAAGTGATACCATAGTATAGTTATATGCTTCTTTTCCTGTATGATTGGGATTTTTATCACGCATATAATCCCTATATTGCAAGCAAGTCGTATACCTTGTCTGACCATCTATTATATAAAGCTTTGTTCCCTTAAGTAAACTTACAATATTATTAATTATATCATTATCTGATATTTTCCATATTCTTTGGTGCATACCATAGTCAATAGAGTCAAACTCAATATCGGGCTCATTCTGACTTAACTTATTCATCAAATGCAACAGCTGCTTATCGCGTTCTATGTATAGGCAAGAAATTATACTCATATCAGCGTTTGTTGCTTTTAAAAGGTCATATCTGTCTTTTTTGGAGATTTCACGTATCTCCTCACACATCCGTATATCCCCGCCAAGCTCTTCAATCTCAAGTAAAGCAACGAACGTCATATTTTGATAGCGTGCACCATTCATTTCAACAGTTTCTTCATATAAGTAAATTGACTCGCTCTCATCACGAACCAGGACATCATTTTCTATCCATGAGCTAAGATAATCAGCCGCACGTGTATATTTATTTGAAGTATCGTTATCCTCTGAGGTGATTTTCCCATCAAAAAGACGGACAGCATTATATTCATTTATCGCATAAAGCTTATCCTTTGTATCATTATTAATATTGTACATAGTAGGTGCAACAACAGTAGATAAATCCCCTACCTTATCTTTATTATAAAAATACGCCTTGAATGGCTTAATATTTGCCATATGATGCCTCCTATAATTCATATATCAGTATTGTATATCACATCACGCAATTAGTCAATAGAAAAGAAAAAAATACCAAAAATTTTGTTAAATATTTCTTATTATGCAATTAATTTTTATGGATATTTAACTTATAAAAGCAAAGAATATTAACGCAAAGAAATTTTGAAAGGAGAAACTGTGATGAACACACAAACAGCAAGATTTTTTAAAGGTGTGACAACAGGGCTTGTCATAGGTGCGGCAATAACAATGCTTACAGATCCGATAACAGACCGTCAACGTCATAAGCTTATGCGTAAAACAGAGGGTGTATTTAAGAATATGGGTGAAATGATAGATTCAGCCATATCAATGTTCAGATAGTGCGAGGTTAAACCTCCACTATCTTTTTTTCTAAAAATACTTGAAAATTATCGCATTTTGTCGTATAATAGAGTATATGTTTTATAAGGAGATATATCTATGGCTACCTGGATTGTTCATTTAAGAATTGCAGATGAATTTATAAAACAAAATATTGTCCCGGATGCATACAAGTATGAATTTATATGCGGCTCACTTGCTCCCGATTGCGGTTACGGAAAAAAAGACAGTAACGGTGAGTTCACACCACCGCCTGAGATTACTCATTGGACACCTGGCGGATGTAAAATATTTTGCGAATATCAAAGATTTTATGATACATACTTAAAAAACAGTAAAAAAAATAATTCATATTATTTTTACTTAGGCTATTATATTCATTTAATAACAGATGTTTTGTGGAGTGCATCAATATATATGTCTACAAAGCTAAGATTTAATGAGGAATGTCGCAATAATCCCGATTTTATTAATATGATAAAGAAAGATTGGTACGGGCTTGATTTTCTATTCCTAAAAAATACAGCGTATTTTGAGCCATATACAATTTTACAGCAAATTAAGGCGGTCAATGACTATCTTCCCTATTATGAAAAAGGTCAGCTTACAACGCAAATTAGATACATTGCCGGCTATTATAAGAATGGATTAAATAAAACGTATGACTTTTCTTTCAAATATTTAACTGAAAAAGAAATGGCGGCATTCATAGACACCGCCACAGAATTAATTTTAACTAAATTATGATGAGGTGCGTTTTTTAGCACCTTTACTAATTTACAGGGATAAATAGCTTACAATTTTCCTCAAGCGTGTCGCACTCTAAATTATTTAGCTTTGTAAGATTTTCACACACTACTCCGTAACGCTTTGATATATCCCAAACAGACTCACCCTTGCTTGCAAAACATATGAGTATACCATGCTTGTTCTTGTTTTCAGAAACTATTACATCTGTTATATTGTTAATCTCATATGATTTTGTAAGTACACACTCTATAGACAGCAAGCATCTTAGTTCAAGCTCGCCTTTAGAGTTCAGATTATAACTCGAATGTTTAATATCTGCCTTAATATCACAAACCATTTCAGATGTATCATTGTTGCACTCAATCATATAAGAGAAGGGTATGTCTTTCTTGAAACTGTAAATAGGATTTTCGCCTGAATCGGTAAGATATAAAATATATGCTTCTATCTTACCCTCGCAAATAATCTTGTCTTTGTTAAGCTCCGATTTTGTAATTACGGCATTAGTCATTACATTATAAATCTCACTGATTGATGGGATATTGTCAGGCAGCTCTATCATTTCTCGTATTGTATTCTGGACAGAGGGTCGCTCAACTGTTGATTTGAGAATAATCTTTTCACTGCTACATTCTGATGTCATTTTTGGCACAAAGCAGTCCAATAGAATATCATTATCTATATTATTTGTTGCTTTTAAAGATGCATTTATATCAATATCCAATGCTATCTCTCGTAAATCACCGTCAATATCAGGCTCAGCTATAGATTGAACGTTAAGAAGTATATAATCAATATCGCACACACAGCTATCCGTAACATCATCAGTATCGAACACTTCAGTGAACGGACATTCGCACTCGGTAAATTTTATTTCGCCGTCACTATCAATATACAGAATACAAATTCCAAGCTCCCCTTTTGTAATCACTTTTCCTGTTACTGACTTACATTCCGTATCGTATATTTTTACATCTGTCTTTAAAATTTCACTTATCGAATTTTCGCCTGACGGAATTTGAAGTCTCTCTTTGACAGTAAACTCATGTTCCGATATATTAACTATATTCTCAAATGAGATTTTATCAATTTTCTTTTCAGCATTTTCGTCATCTGTATCTACAGATAATTCCCGTACAATGATCGTGTATGCTTCGTAGTCTATATGTACAATAGCTCGCAAATGAAGCTTACGCGAATTGACAGTATTAAATTCTACACGTTCAACTATAGGATTTGCAAGAACAGTAACATCAGCATTGGGATTCTTTGTATCAATGGTTTGTTTGAAATCCATAGATGTATTCATACTCTCAATTTTTACATTCTCACGGTCAGGTACATATAGTATTTTATAATTTACTCTGCCCAAGATAATAAGCTTACCGTTTTCGGTATACTTGTCTGTAATTATAGCATCAGAATCAACCTGTAATAGCTTTAAAATATCCGGTTTTATATCAGGTACAATTACATCTCCCTCTGTCATTACCTGTGCAGTACCTTTTGCAGTTGTATCGTATGTGTTAATAGTGTTTTTTATTAATTCCATATTTTGCCTCCTGTCAGTATCTATTGATACAATATATTCAAATAAGAGAGAAAATATGCAAAAAAGAAGAGGCAGCCCCTCTTCTTTTTTATAAGCTCAATGTGTGATTCAACACGGTCATTGCTATAGAATTTCTTTTCTGTAGTTTTGTGATTAACATTTAGCGAATTGAAATCATACTAAATTATTGTTTGATTACAATATAAAATTAATATGTCCAATCAAGGTTGGTCCAAGAAATTGTTTTTGCAATACCGCCATTAGTCGATATTTCCGCCATTTCTTGGTTAAACTGAGCCATTTTAGCACTCTCTTGTGTTAGTGATGTTTCTCCTGTTGAAACAACTTCCGCATCAAACAATGATATTTCCATTGTGGGGATATTATATTTTTTCATCTCCATGCACCTCCATCATTAATTTCCAGAAGGATTAGTAGGCTTTTCAGCTACTAATTTAACAGATACTGTCTTATCTTTAGGTATATCATTAATTCTAATTGCAACATTTACCATACCATTAACAGTTTGATCAAGTTGAATATATAAAGTTTTACCTTCATTAGAATCGCCTGCAGTTGTATTTGTAATAGCTATATAGTTAATACCGGTTAAATTTGCGTTTGTCGCTTTAAAACCCTTATCATATACAACATTACCTTTTGAATCTGTCTTCTCGTATATAAATGCTTCAGTTGTTATAGCCATTTCGCTTACTGGTGCATCTGAAATTGTAAATTCGTTCGTGGTAAGAGCAGTACCTTTAGCATTGTTCATCTTAACAGTGTATGTACCTGAAGCAAGTGAATCACCCTTTAGCAAGAAGCTTGTTACACCACTGAACGTGTCATCGTTTTGATCGGCAAAAAGAATATCTGCATCTTTAGTAATAAGAACAGTATTCATATTTGTTGCACCTGAACCACTAACACTCAATGAGTTGTTGCTTGAATCATAAACCTGTGAAGTGTCGAGTTGAACAGCTAAAGCCGTAGCACCTGCCGAAAGAGCGAATACTAATGACATGCATGCTAATATTTTCTTCATGTCTACCTCCTTTTCTTTTTCACGTATTACGGACACGTGAATCCGTTTTTTTTTTTCGTTTTGTCAAATCCAAAGTTTTACCATTAGAATGACCGCATTGAACCACATATATGCTTATATATTTCTGTATACACTAATTATAGTATAACTTGGAATTATTGTCAAGTATTTTTTTAATTTTCATTGGATAATATTACACAAAAATACAAGTATTCTTTTGTATATTTTTGATACATTAAAAAAACGTATATATCTATTGAATTTTGATTATAATTATGATACAATAGTATAGAATCATATGGGGCTGCAATGGCTTCGACGGAGATGAAGAAGCTTAGGAAGCGAGCCGAGGATTGGATCAGCCTCGTAAACAAGGTCCAAACTTTAAATATAAACGCTAAAACAGAATTAGCTTACGCTGCCTAATTGCAGCGTTGTCCGCCCTGTGAGTACCACGGCACAGGCTCGGGCATCGTATTAGTGGTGCACGTGAGCAGATGTTGTCTTGCCATCCGCCATGAATTAAAGACTACCAAAATCATAGCTTTGGTTATGGAGTATTGATTGAGGGAATGTTAATCATAACCTGCGCTCGGAGAAACCTTTGTGGATTTGTTTTCGGACACGAGTTCGATTCTCGTCAGCTCCACCAAAAAAACACGTCACTTTTGTCATAAATGTCAGAGGTGACGTGAAAACCATATTTAAATATATACTTTTCTATAAGATGATGATAAAATGGTATTGAAGCGGAGGGATGAATATGCTGACCATAGAACAAATCAAAACTGCCGCTAAAATTGCAGCAAGCGAATATCCGATAGCTAAAATGCAGTTATTCGGCTCGTATGCCGACGGATGCGGCACAGATAACAGCGACGTTGATATATTGGTTGAATTTAACCCTGATGCCGTTGTTACATTATTAACTTTATGTAAAATCAAAAATCGAATGGAAGAGCTGTTACATACATCGGTCGATGTTATCAGCATACCTATCCCCAAGGATTCCATGCTTGAAATAAATAAGGTGGTATCGCTTTATGCTGCATAGAGATTATATTACACTGAAAAAGATTATTGAAGAAACAGACATTGCAGTTCAAATGTTAGGTGAAACAGAGCTTAATGACTTTATGGAAAACGAATTGCTAAAACGTGCAATAAGTATGACAGTAATCAATATTGGGGAGCTTGTGAAAAATCTTACCCAAGATTTTCGTGAGGCAAACAGCAGCATAGCGTGGAAGGATATAGCCGGTTTTCGTGATATTGCTGCACATAAATATAAAACCTTGGATATGAAGCTTGTATATAATTCAGTTAAAATAGATATACCAGAATTAGAGTGTAATATTAAGAAAATATTGTCCTCAGAAGTGTAACATTTCGTATTATTGACTGAGTGTTATTTTCTATGAACAAACTTTAGCTCCACCAAAAATCGACAAAGCCTGTAAGTGCTTTGTCGATTTTACCTATTAACTATTACCTATTCACTATTCACTAAAAATCCTTGTGATTTTTTTTATTATTCTTCAAACAGAGCTTTTGCAAAATCGTGTGGCCGGAATATCTGTAAATCGTCTATTCCCTCTCCTACACCAACAAATTTTACAGGCAGACTTTGCTCTTTTGCAATAGAAACTACTATTCCGCCCTTTGCTGTGCCGTCAAGCTTTGTCAGGACTATTCCTGTGAGTTCGGAAACCTCTGAAAACAGCTTTGCCTGACTTACTGCATTCTGTCCTGTCGTTGCATCAAGAACAAGAAGATTTTCACGCGATGCACCAGGCATTTCTCTGTCGATTACTCTGTTTATTTTTTCAAGCTCTGCCATAAGATTTTTCTTGTTATGCAGTCGTCCTGCAGTATCACAGATTAAAATGTCTGCCCCCCTTGCCTTTGCGGCATTACACGCATCAAACACAACGGCTGCAGGGTCAGAGCCTTCATTATGCTTTATTATGTCGCATCCGCTTCGTTTTGCCCAGATGTCAAGCTGGTCAATAGCTGCTGCACGGAACGTGTCTGCCGCCGCAAGCATTACCTTTTTACCCTGTGATTTATAATATGATGCCATCTTTCCTATGCTTGTTGTTTTTCCAACACCATTTACACCTATTACAAGAATAACTGAAGGGGTTGTATCAAGCTTCATATCAGAATCAATCTCGCATATTGCATCGGTGATGACACTGTACAGCTCCTCTTTTACAAGATTTCCGTCTGTGATATGCTTTTTCTTAACCCTGTCACGAAGTTCGTCTATCAATTCGACAGATGTCTCCATTCCTAAATCTGCCATAATAAGTGCTTCTTCAAGGTTTTCAAAAAGTTCTTCATCTACCTTTACAAATACACTGAAAACATTGTTCACTTGTTCAGATACCGAATTTCGAGTCTTTGCAAGACCTTGTTTAAGTTTGTCAAAAAATCCCATATTTCTACTCCTTATCAGTTAGCAAGCTCGTCAGAAACGTCGTCAATTTTTAGTGACAACAGCTTTGATACACCCGATTCCTGCATAGTTACACCATACAAAATAGATGCCGCCTCCATTGTACCTCTACGGTGAGTTATAACTATAAATTGCGTGCGGTCGATATAGTTTTTAAGATATGTCGCAAAACGTGAAACATTTACATCATCGAGCGCCGCATCTATCTCGTCTAAGATACAGAACGGTGTGGGCTTTACTTTTAATATTGCAAACAGGAGCGCTATAGCTATGAATGACTTCTCTCCTCCTGAATAGAGGTTAATATTCTGTAAACCCTTACCCGGTAATTGTACCTCGATTTCGATACCGCTCGTCAGGAGATTATCAGGATCTGACAGATATAGTCTGCCCTTTCCGCCTCCGAATAGCTCAGTAAATACCTCTGAAAAAGCTTTGTTTATTTCAGTGAACTGCTCACCAAAATGCTCTTTCATCAATTCTTCCATTGAGTCGATAATCTTTGTCAATGAATCCTTTGCTTTTTCCAAATCTGCTTTTTGAGTTGTCATAAACTCATATCGCTCTTTTACTGATTTATACTCCTCAATAGCATCCATATTGACATTACCAAGCGCTTTAATCTTCTTTTTAAGCTCAATAAGCGTGTCTCGCGCTTCTGTTAGGTTTTCGACATCGGTTTTGCTTTCTATGCAATCGTTATAGCTCATTTCATAATCATCCCACAAACGATTGATTATGTTATCTCGGTCATTCTGCAGTTTTATACGCTTATTATCAACACGTGACAATTCCTTTTGAAGCTCTATGGTTTCATTGGTAATATCCTTGTTATCGCCCTGATACTGTTTCATTTTCTCTGTAATCCGAGCTTTCTTTTCATCAATGTTTTTAATTGCCTGACGTATTGTTTCAGATAATTCCTCCGCACTCTTTAATGCTTCGTTCTTCTCTGTTATAAACTCATTAAGCTGTACTGATTTTGCCTCAAGTTCTGCTATTTCAGCCTCACGATGTTTGATTTCAGTGTCTGAATTTGAAATCTCAGCTTGTGTAGTTTCTATTATCTGACGTGACAAAGCTATTTCCTGATTGATTTGTGCTATTTTTTCTGTTGAATCGCTTGACGAATCGCTAATCTCTGTCTTTTTCTCTAAGGTTTCATTACGTTTATCTATTAAGCTTTCTATTTCTTCCTGTAGCTTTGCATTTTTCGTCTTAATTGATGATACGTGTGCTATAACCTTTGCTACCTCATCTGCCGAGTCCTTTAATTGCTCCTCAATCTGTGCAAGCTCTTGCTCGTAAGCCGAATTTGTTGAATTTGAAATAGAGTCATTAAGGTGATTAAGGGTGTTTTCTGCCTTTAGTATTTCGTCCTCATACTCACGCACAAGGGGCATAAAATTATCAATCTGGCTCTGTGACAGACTAATGTCTGATTTATAACCTTCTGTTTCTTCTTCAAGCCTTTTAATATCACGCATCAATGCAGAAATTTCGGAGGTCAGTGTCTTAATCTCCGATGCACGTGACAAAAATCCGCTCTGTTTGTTAACAGAACCGCCCGAAATTGAACCGCCTGCATTTAAAACGTCGCCCTCTAAGGTTACTGTTTTAAATCTATACCCGAATTTTTTACTCATAGCGATTGCATTGTCAATATTATCGACAA
>CADBPJ010000129.1 GCA_902796445.1 uncultured Ruminococcus sp.
AATCATACACCATTCGGAAAAGTTCTTTACGGTCACGGTAATGAGGACAACTCCCCATACGATGGAGTTATCTATAAAAACCTGATCGGGACATATCTGCATGGACCGCTGTTGCCGAAAAATCCGAAACTGTGTGATTATATACTCACAAATGCACTTAAACGGAAGTACAGTGATTTCACAGAGCTTGGACCCATCGACGATGAGCTTGAAAATAGAGCAAACAAATATATTACAGAAAGATTTTTAAAAGGATAAAAACAGGAGGCATTATGAAAGAGAAAATATTAGTTTTGGATTTTGGCGGACAATATAATCAGCTTATAGCACGCAGAGTCAGAGAACATCACGTTTATGCTGAAATCAAGCCTTATAACAAGGTGTCGGTTGATGAAATCAAGGCCGAGGGCTACAAGGGTATAATCTTTACAGGCGGCCCGAACAGTGTATACGAGAGTACCTCACCTCGTTGTGATGCAGAGATTTTAAATATAGGTGTCCCCATACTTGGCATATGCTACGGTTCTCAGCTTATGGCATATCTTGCAGGCGGAGAAGTGGGCAGTGCCGAAAACAGCAGTGAATACGGAAAGACAGATTTGGAGGTTTCCGAAAACGTACTGTTTAAAGACATACCGACAAAATCTGTGTGCTGGATGAGCCATACGGATTTTATAAAGAATGCTCCCGAAGGATTTGATGTTATTGCCACAACAGCGAAGTGTCCTGTCGCATCAATGTGTGATAGTAAGCGTAATCTATACGGCGTGCAGTTCCATCCTGAGGTTACACATACCGAATACGGAAAACAGATGCTTTATAACTTCCTGTTTGAAGTGTGCAAATGCTCAGGCGATTGGAAAATGGAGAATTTCGTAGAAAACTCCATTGAGGAATACAGTAAAAAGCTAAGCGGCAAGAAGGTGCTTTTGGCACTTTCAGGCGGAGTGGATTCCTCTGTTGCGGCAGTTCTTTTGCATAAAGCAATAGGCAAAAACCTTACATGTGTGTTCGTTGATCATGGTCTTTTGAGAAAAGATGAGGGAGATTTTGTAGAACGCACATTCGGAGAACAGTTCGGAATGAACCTTATAAGAGTAAACGCCGAGGACAGATTTTTAGATAAGCTTAAAGGCGTTACTGACCCTGAGAAAAAACGTAAAATTATAGGTGAGGAATTTATCAGGGTATTTGAAGATGAAGCAAAGAAAATCGGCAAGGTAGACGTTCTTGTTCAGGGAACGATTTATCCCGATGTAATTGAGAGCGGCAAAGGCGACTCTGCCGTAATAAAAAGCCACCACAATGTTGGCGGACTTCCCGACGTAATTTCATTTGATGAAATCGTAGAGCCTCTGCGTGATTTATTCAAAGACGAGGTCAGAGAAACGGGCACAAAGCTTGGTATTCCATATGAGCTTGTATGGCGTCAGCCATTCCCCGGCCCTGGACTTGCAGTAAGAATAATCGGAGAAATCACGAAAGAGAAGCTTGATACATTACGTGAAGCTGATGCAATTTTCCGTGAGGAGATTGCAAACGCAAAGCTTGAAAAAGAAACTAACCAATACTTTGCAGTATTAACGGACTTAAGAAGTGTTGGTGTTATGGGCGATGCGAGAACATACGGCTATACCGTAGCTTTGCGTGCAGTAACAACTGACGATTTTATGACGGCTGAATGGACAAGACTTCCATACGAAGCACTTGAGAAAGCAAGCAGCAGAATTACAAATGAAGTAAAAGACATTACAAGGGTTGTTTACGATATAACAAGCAAGCCGCCGGCGACTGTGGAGTGGGAATAAAGGAGGAAAATCCCATGACAAAGTATATATTTGTTACCGGAGGAGTTGTGTCAGGTCTTGGAAAGGGCATTACAGCTGCATCTTTAGGAAGACTGCTTAAGGCACGCGGACTAAAGGTTGCGGCACAGAAGCTTGACCCTTATATAAATGTCGACCCGGGAACGATGAGTCCCTATCAGCACGGTGAGGTATATGTAACTGAGGACGGTGCTGAAACAGATCTCGATCTTGGACATTATGAAAGATTTATTGACGAAAATCTTAACAAATATTCAAATCTTACAACAGGAAAAGTTTACTGGAACGTGTTGAATAAAGAACGCCGAGGCGAATACCTCGGCTCAACCGTCCAGGTTATTCCACATATCACAAACGAAATCAAAGAATTTGTATATAGAGTCGGTACGAAAACAAACGCTGATGTAGTAATAACTGAAATTGGCGGTACTATAGGCGATATTGAATCACAGCCATTCATTGAGGCTGTGCGTCAGATTTCGCTTGAAGTAGGAAGAGAGAACAGTCTTTTTATCCATGTAACACTTGTTCCTTTCCTGCGTGGCAGTGACGAGCATAAATCAAAGCCGACTCAACATTCAGTAAAGGAATTGCAAGGCATGGGAATTAATCCCAATATTGTTGTATTGCGTTGCGATGAACCTCTCGAAAAATCTATTTTCCAAAAAATTTCACTATTTTGTAATGTAAAGCCTGATTGCGTTATTGAGAATATAACTCTCCCTAACCTGTATGAGGCTCCGCTTATGCTTGAGAAGTCAAATTTCTCATCAGTTGTATGCAGAGAGCTTGGAATTGATGCGAAGGAGCCTGATTTGACAGAATGGAGAAAGATGGTAGACCGCATTAAGTCACGGAGTAAAAGTGTAGACATAGGACTTGTAGGTAAATATGTTGCACTCCACGATGCATATTTATCCGTAGCCGAAGCACTCCATCACGCGGGATATTATCATGATGCACAGATTAACATACATTGGATAGATTCAGAAAAAATCACAGACTCCAATGCTCACGAGATACTTGGCGGTCTTGACGGAATACTTGTACCCGGCGGATTTGGCTCACGAGGCATTGAGGGTATGATTTTTGCGGCAAAATATGCAAGAGAAAACAATATTCCGTATTTCGGAATATGCCTTGGTATGCAGATAGCAGTTCTTGAATTTGCAAGAAATGTAGCAGGAATTTCCGATGCAAACTCAGGCGAATTTGATGAGCTTTGTAAAAACAAGGTTATAGACTTTATGCCTGGGCAGAGTGACGATATAGATAAGGGAGGAACACTCCGTCTTGGTGCATATCCATGCGAGATTAAACCAGGCACAACGATGGAGCGTTGCTACTCTACGTCAAACATAAGCGAACGTCACAGGCACCGCTATGAATTTAATAATGACTACAGAGAAATACTTGAAAGTAACGGTCTTACTCTTGGCGGTACATCGCCCGACGGCAGACTTGTAGAAACAGTCGAGCTTACCGAAAGACCTTTCTATGTGGGTGTTCAGTATCATCCTGAATTTAAGAGTAGACCGACAGATCCACACCCCTTATTCCTGGGATTTATAGGTGCGGCATGTGAAAAGAAATCAGGTGAGTAAAATGAGCATACATGAAGAATGTGGAGTATTCGGTGTCTTTGCACCAAAACCATCCAATGTAGCAGACCTTGTGTATTACGGACTCTATGCCTTACAACACAGAGGTCAGGAGGGTTGCGGTATTGTAGTTTGTGATGACGGCTTGTTTTACTCGCATAAAGACGTAGGACTTGTGGGCGATGTATTTAAAGGAAATCTAAACAATTTCCCTGATGGCAGTATGGCTGTGGGACACGTAAGATACGGAACAACAGGTGCATCAAAAAGAACCAACTGTCAGCCTATTGAGGTAAATCATCAGAAAGGACGTATGGCAATAGCTCATAACGGCAATCTCAGTAATGCATATGAATTAAGAAACAGTCTTGAACTCTCAGGTGCTATATTCCACACAACAAGCGATACGGAAACTATTGCATATATAATAACAAAAGAGCGTCTTACAGCTCCGTCAATCGAGGAGGCAGTAAGCCGTGCAATGAACGTCATTGACGGTGCATATTCTCTTATAGTTATGTCACCTGCAAAAATGGTAGTATGCCGTGACCCTTATGGGTTCAGACCACTGTGCTACGGAAAAATGCAGGACGGGACATATGTAATAGCATCAGAGAGCTGTGCATTATCTGCTGTAGGTGCAGAATTTATAAGAGATTTAATGCCGGGCGAAATACTTGTATTTTCCAAAAGCGGTATAGAACAAAGGACGGAGCATTGCAATAAAGAGTCGAAAAAAACTTGCATATTTGAATATATATACTTTGCAAGACCTGATTCGGAAATAGATGGTGTATCGGTCCATGATGCGAGAAAAAAAGCGGGACACATCTTAGCAGAATGTCATCCTGTTGATGCTGATGTAGTAATAGGTGTTCCCGACTCAGGGCTTGATGCCGCATTGGGATTTTCTGAAAAATCAGGTATTCCATATGGAATAGGACTTATTAAAAATAAATATATCGGCAGAACCTTTATTTCACCGGGTCAGGGTAATCGTGTTGACCAGGTGAAAATAAAGCTAAGTGCCGTAAGCAGTACAGTAGCAGGAAAACGAGTTGTAATGGTAGACGATTCCATAGTACGCGGCACAACCTGCGGACGGATTGTTAATCTGCTCCGTGAGGCGGGGGCAAAGGAAATTCATATGCGTGTTTCCGCACCGCCGTTTCTGCACCCCTGTTACTACGGTACGGATATTGATTCTGAAGAGCATCTTATTGCCTGTAAGTATTCTGTAGAAGAAATTGCAAAGATTATCGGTGCAGACAGTCTTGGATATCTGCCTAATGAAAAGTTAGGCGAGCTTATAGACAGTACAGATTACTGCAGTGCTTGTTTTGATGGTGACTATCCAACTTATGTCAATCACGATGTCCCCAAAAACAAATTTGAACAGAAAATATCCGAAGTAAAAGACAAGACAAACGAAAGCGAGGATTGAGATGGCACAACAGTATAACAGAAAGATTATTTTAGAAGACGGAACACAGTATTACGGCTATGGCTTCGGTGACGATTGCGATAAGGTATGCGAAATCGTTTTTAATACGTCTATGGTGGGTTACCAGGAAATTATATCCGATCCGTCATACACATATCAGGCGGTAGTAATGACATATCCTCTGATTGGAAATTATGGTATATGTGAAGATGATTTTGAATCCAAAATGCCTTCAATCGGTGCTTTGATAGTCCGTGAATATAATGACGAGCCGTCTAATTTCCGTAGCGTAGAGAGTCTGTCAGAAACTATGAAGCGGTACTCTATCCCTGGAATATACGGAGTTGACACAAGACAGATTACACGTTCAATCCGAGATCTTGGCAGCAGAAAAGTATTGATTTGCCATATGGATATGGCTATTGATGACGGACTTAAAATCCTGCAAGATACAGAAATCCCGCGTGATGCAGTATCAAAGGTGACTTCAAAATCCGTAACGAAATATACAGCAGAGAATGAGCAGTATCATATCGTGGCGATAGACTGCGGAATGAAACTTAATATTGTACGTTCTCTGAATAAGGCAGGATGTACTGTTACAGTTGTTCCTTATAACACAACAGATGAGGATATTTCTAAATTAAATCCCGACGGAGTATTTATATCAAATGGTCCCGGCGATCCTACCGATGTTCCCGAAACGATTGATACTATAAAAAAACTTAAAGGGAAATATCCGATATTCGGCATTTGTCTTGGCCATCAGATTATATCTCTTGCATACGGGGCAAAAACATACAAGCTGAAGTTCGGTCACAGAGGCGGTAATCATCCTGTGCGTAATCTGAGAACAAATAAGATAGAAATAACATCGCAAAATCATTCCTATGCTGTTGATACAGATAGCCTGTTAAATACTGATTTGGATATAACCCATATAAATCTGCTTGACAATACAGTTGAAGGTGTAGAGTGTACAAAGGATAAAGTATTCAGTGTGCAGTATCATCCCGAAAGTGCACCCGGTCCGCAGGACAGCACATATCTATTTGAACGTTTTAAAGAACTGATAAAGGAGGAGAAAGACAATGCCTAAAAGACATGATATTAAAAAAGTTCTCGTTATTGGTTCGGGTCCTATCGTAATAGGTCAGGCGGCAGAATTTGACTATGCAGGTACACAGGCGTGTCTTGCATTAAGGGAGGAGGGCTATGAGGTAGTCCTGTGTAACTCTAACCCTGCTACTATAATGACAGATACAACTGTAGCAGACAAGGTATATATGGAGCCTCTTACTCTTGAATATGTTGCAAAAATCATACGACACGAACGTCCCGATGCGATACTTCCGGGTATAGGCGGTCAGACAGGACTTAACCTTGCAATGCAGCTTGAGAAAAAAGGTATATTAAAGGAATGTCGTGTGGAGCTGTTAGGTACAAGCAGTGAAAGTATAGAGAGAGCAGAGGACAGAGAACTGTTTAAGGAGCTTTGTGAAAGCTTAGGCGAGCCTGTTCTACCGTCTGATATTGCAAGCACAATAGAAGAAGGCCTTGAGGTCGCAAAATCAATCGGTTATCCTGTAGTATTACGTCCTGCCTTTACGCTTGGCGGTACAGGCGGCGGATTTGCTGATAATGAACAGGAATTTTTACAGATAATGAAAAATGCCCTTGCCCTTTCACCTGTACATCAGGTGCTTATCGAAAAGAGTATAAAAGGCTATAAGGAAATTGAATACGAGGTAATGCGTGATGCAAATGACACGGCAGTTACTATATGTAATATGGAAAACCTTGATCCTGTCGGTATTCATACAGGTGATTCCATTGTTGTTTGCCCGTCACAGACTCTTACAAATAAGGAATACCATATGCTTCGTGACAGTGCCCTAAAAATCATACGCGAGCTTAAAATTGAGGGCGGCTGTAACGTTCAGTTTGCACTTGACCCAAATTCATTCCAATATTATTTGATTGAGGTAAACCCGAGAGTATCACGTTCATCGGCACTTGCATCAAAGGCGAGCGGTTACCCTATAGCAAGAGTTTCGGCAAAAATCGGTGTCGGTATGACACTTGACGAGATACAAATAGCAAACACTCCTGCATCATTTGAGCCTGCCCTTGACTATGTTGTAACGAAAATGCCGAGGTTTCCGTTTGATAAGTTTGCAGATGCATATAACAAGCTTGGTACTCAGATGAAAGCAACGGGTGAGGTGATGAGTATAGGCCGTTCGTTTGAAGAGAGTTTACTAAAAGCGATACGTTCACTTGAAATAGGCGTTTGGCACCTGTATAATCATAAGTTTGACGATATAAGCAATGAAGAATTGCTTGAATATATAAAAATCGGTACAGATGACAGAATTTATGCTATTGCCGAGCTTTTAAGAAAAGGTATTGATATTGATACAATACACGCAAATACTGCGATAGACAAATTCTTCTTACGTAAACTTAAGAATATAACTTATGAAGAGCTATGCTTAAAATCTGCACCAAATGACGTTGATGAGTTGAAAAAGGCAAAGACAATGGGCTTTTCCGATAAGGAAATCGCAAGGCTATGGAACACAGAAGAAACAGATATTTTCAATATGCGTAAATCAGCAGGAATTATGCCTGTCTATAAAATGATAGACACCTGTGCATCGGAGTTTGACAGCTATATCCCTTATTTCTACTCAACCTATGAGGGTGAAAATGAACTGAAAGCATCAGATAAGAAAAAGATTATAGTTCTTGGAAGCGGCCCTATACGAATAGGTCAGGGCGTGGAGTTTGACTACTCTACCGTACACGCTGTTAAAACTATTAAAAATGCAGGATATGAGGCTATTATAATCAACAACAACCCCGAAACTGTTTCAACTGATTATGCAACGTCTGATAAGCTGTATTTTGAACCGCTTACGCCTGAGGACGTAATGAATATTATAGACCTTGAAAATGCAGAGGGCGTAATAGTAACATTAGGTGGTCAGACGGCGGTAAATCTTGCAGAGCCGTTATATAAGCGAGGAGTAAAAATAATCGGAACGGATTGCGAGGCAATAGACAAGGCAGAAAACAGAGATTTGTTTGAAAAGCTATTAAGTGAGCTGTCTATTCCACAGCCACCGGGTAGAGCCGTTACAAATATTGAGGCAGGAATAGAGGCGGCAGAAGAAATAGGTTATCCTGTTTTAGTAAGACCGAGCTTCGTGTTGGGGGGACGTGCAATGCAGATTGTGGCAAAGCCCGAGGCATTGCGTCACTACTTAAAAACCGCAGTTGAGATAGACGAGGACAAGCCTGTGCTTGTTGATAAGTATATCCGAGGCAAAGAGCTTGAAGTGGATGCAATATGTGATGGCAAATCGGTGTTTGTTCCCGGAATTATGGAGCTTGTTGAAAGAACAGGTGTTCATAGCGGAGATTCAATAAGTGTATATCCGACCTACAGCGTATCTCAGAAGGTTAAAGACACAATTCTTGAATACACTGAAAAGCTGGGACTTGGTATAGGTATTATCGGACTGTTTAATATTCAGTTTATAGTAGATGAAAATGATAACGTATATATCATCGAGGTAAATCCGCGTTCTTCAAGAACAGTGCCGTTTTTATCAAAGTCCACAGGATACAGTCTTGCAGATATTGCAACACTTGTAATTTTAGGAAAGAGCCTTAAGGAGCAAGGTATAACAGAGATATATCCTAAGGAGAGAACACGTCATTACGTTAAAGCACCTGCGTTTTCGTTCTCAAAGCTACACGGAATGGACTCATATTTGTCACCTGAAATGAAATCCACAGGCGAGGCTATAGGATATGATGATAAATTCCCAAGAGCTATGTATAAGGCACTCATAGCATCGGGTATGAAATTACAGAATTACGGCACAGTAATCGTAACTTTAGCAGACGAGGATAAGGAGGAGGCTTTGCCTCTTGTAAAACGCGTCTATGATATGGGATTTAATATAGAGGCAACAATCGGTACGGCAGATTTTTTGAAAGAACACGGCATACGGACGCGTATTCTGCGTAAAATTTCAGAAGGAAGTACAGAAATTCTTGATGCGATAAGAGCGGGATATGTAAGCTATGTAATAAACACGAGAGCCATTCTCTCAGGTGTTCATTTCGAGGATGGTGTTCATATAAGACGTTGTGCGAATGAGAACAATATTACAATGCTCACATCGCTTGATACTGTGAACGTACTTCTTGACGTTCTTGAAGATATGACAATAGGAATATATACAATAGATGCATAAATATAAAAGTAAAGAGGAGGAATGTATTATGCACTTTACAAAAATGCATGGACTTGGCAACGATTATCTGTATGTTTACGGCGAAGTTCCTGAAAATATAGCGGAGTTGTCAATAAAACTGTCCGAACGCCACTTCGGCGCAGGCTCTGACGGAATGATTTATATTTCACCGTCAGATATAGCAGATTTTAAAATGAGGATTTTCAATGCTGACGGCAGTGAGGCAAAAATGTGCGGTAATGGCATCCGCTGTGTCGGAAAATACGTATACGACAAGGGGTATACCGACAAGAAAAAGCTTACAATAGAAACACTTTCAGGTATCAAAACACTTGATTTGCAGGTTGTTGGCGGAAAGGTAAAAACGGTTGCCGTTGATATGGGTAAGGCTGAGGTTAGTGAGAATATGACACTTTCCATTGACGGAGATGAGGTTATATGCACACCTGTTTCTGTGGGCAATCCTCATGCGGTTATTTTCGTATCAAACATTGATGATGCACCGCTTATGACGCTTGGTCCTAAGATGGAGCATAACCCGGCATTTCCTGATGGAGTAAACAACGAGTTTATCGAGGTTGTTGATTCTCACACATTGCGTATGCGAGTATGGGAGCGGGGTAGCGGTGTTACTATGGCTTGCGGTACGGGTGCTTGTGCAAGTACAGCGGCGGCAATAAAGAATGGTTATTGTTCCTTTGACGAGGATATATCGGTTATTCTTGACGGCGGAACACTTAAAATTAGAATATCACAGGACTATAGTGTTACAATGACAGGTCCTGCTGAAATGATTTATGAAGGAGAAACAACAGAATGATTACACCAAACAAACACTACTCAGATTTGAAAGACTCATATCTTTTCTATAACATTGCACAGAAAACTAAGGCATATTTAGAGAAAAATCCCGACAAGCATCTGTACAGAATGGGTATCGGTGATGTGTCACTACCGCTATGCGATGCAGTTATTAAGGCATTGCACGAGGCAGTAAACGACCAGGCGACAAAAGAGAACTTTCACGGATATATGCCTGAATGTGGTGATCCGTCTTTAAGAGAAACCATCTCACGTTACTACGGCGAAAAGGGTGTTATGGTAGAGGCAGACGAAGTATTTGTATCAAGTGGCGCAAGTGACGAGCTTGGCGATATTTTAGACTTATTCGACAGAAACAGCACAGCACTTGTAATTGAGCCCGCATATCCTGCATACGTAGATGCAAACGTAATGGCGGGCAGAAAAATTGTTCATCTTGCATCAGGCGAAGAAAACGGATTTTTACCTGAGCCTGACGATAGCATAAAAGCAGATTTACTCTATATATGCTCACCAAACAATCCCACAGGTGCTGTATACAGCCGTGAAAAGCTACAGATGTGGGTTGATTACGCAAATAAAAACGGTGCAGTTATCCTGTTTGATGCGGCATATGAGGCATTTATAGAGGACGAAACATTACCTCACAGCATCTTTTCAATACCGGGCTCACGTACCTGTGCCATAGAAATATGTTCTCTTTCAAAAACTGCGGGCTTTACAGGTACACGTATGGGATATACGGTTATACCTAAAGAGCTTAAGCGAGATGGTATGAATTTCAATGAAATGTGGGTAAGAAACCGTACAACAAAGACTAATGGTGTATCGTACATAATCCAAAAAGGCGGTGCGGCAGTATTTACACCCGAAGGACAGAAACAGATACACGATAACATTAAGATTTATAAGAATAACGCAAAAGTGCTTATGGAGGCTCTTGACAAGCTTGGTATATGGTACTGCGGCGGTAAAAATGCTCCGTATATCTGGCTTAAATGCCCGAATAATATGTCAAGCTGGGAGTTTTTCGATTATATCTTAAATGAAATACAAGTGGTCGGAACACCAGGCGAGGGGTTTGGTGCCTGCGGAGAAGGGTATTTCAGATTTTCCACATTCGGCAGTCCCGAAGACACAGTTGAGGCGGCAAACCGTCTTGTGAAGCTACTTGGTAGATAACAACAAATCCGTACTCAAATATTTTTAAGGAATAGCGAAGAGTGAATAGGTAATAAGTAAAAAATCCGCACACTAATTGTGTACGGATTTTTTGGCACCCCCGACCGGAATCGAACCGATGACTAACCCTTAGGAGCAAATTGTACCATATTTTCCGTAAGGTCGTACCGTGTTCGATAAATCCGTGAACTCCGCATAACTACAGCATTTCAAGGCGAACTGCTTATTTTTCTGTGTTATACAATATCGTCTGATTATGTGTAGTTTTTAATGCTCCAATTAGCAAGCTATTAGCAAACTCACACAATCGTTTTTCAACGATGTACCTATTTTAGCACAAAAAAATTACGAAGTGAATAGTAAATTTGTAAATTTGTGGAACATTACCATAACTTTTTGTTAGGTAATGTTCTTTTTATATAAATAAATAAAAATTGAAGGTGAAAACAATGTCAATCGTATTTGATTACTACTATGGAAATGAAGCTGAACAGTTTACATTTTACAGAATACCAAAACTACTTATGACTTCGCCGGAATTTAAGCGTGTGTCTGATAGTGCAAAATTATTGTATGGACTTATGCTTGACCGAATGAGTTTGTCTATAAAAAATGGTTGGCTTGATGAACAGCAACGAGCATATATCTATTTTACCACCAATGATGTTATGGAGCAGATGCGTTGCGGCACAGAAAAAGCTACAAAGTTAATAGCAGAGCTTGACAGCGAAAAAGGTATCGGTCTTATAGAACGAAAAAAACAAGGGCAAGGAAAGCCCGCTATTATCTACCTGAAAAACTTTGTTATTACGGATAATGAGTATCGAAATTCCAGACTTTCGGAAATCGAAAGTCAAGACTTCGGCAAATCGAAAGTCAAGACTTTTGAAAATCGAAATTCAAGAGTTTCGGAAACCGAAAGTGCAGACTTTCGACAACCGAAATGTAATTATAATAATATAAATAATACTAAAGAGAATGATACTGATATTAGTAAGACTATCCTATCATATCCTATCGAAGAAGAATGTATAATCCCCTCTGCTCCGGCAGAAAAACCCGATATGATACGATGGATAAGAGAACGCAATACATACGAGCAGCTTATAAAAGACAACATTGACTACGATATTATCGTAAAAGAATACGGGGCTGCTTGGCTTGATGAAATCGTTGCACTTATGGTTGATATGGTATGCAGCAAAGAGCCATATATCCGTATCAACAAACAGGAATATCCACAGGAGGTTGTAAAAAGCAGATTTTTAAAGATTGACAGTTCACACATAGAATACATACATTTTTCTTTGAAAGAAAATACATCAAATGTCCGTAACATACGGGCATTTTTAATTACCACGATTTATCGTGCTTTTGAAACAACAGATAATTGGCTCTCGGCAAAAGTAAACTATGATATGAAAAATTTATAGGAGGATTGAGAAAAAATGAGTAAAGTCATAGCAATAGCAAACCAAAAAGGCGGAGTTGGAAAAACTACCACTACCGCAAACTTAGGCATAGGACTTGTAAATGAGGGTAAAAAGGTACTGCTCATAGATTGTGATGCACAGGGCAGTTTAACGGAGAGCTTGGGATTTGATAATCCCGATAACTTTGAAACCACGCTCTCAACCCTAATGCAGAAAAGTATTCAGGACTTGCCCATCAGCAAAGACGAGGGCATATTGCATCACGCAGAAGGTGTTGACTTAATTCCGGCAAACATAGAATTGTCTGGTATGGAAACAGCACTTGTAAATACTATGAGCCGTGAAAGGGTGTTAAAAAACTGTGTAGACAGCGTAAAGGATAATTACGATTATGTCCTTATAGACTGTACTCCATCACTTGGTATGCTGACAATAAATTCACTTGTTGCGGCAGATGAGGTTATTATTCCCGTACAGGCTCACTATCTTCCGGCAAAGGGCTTGGAGCAGTTACTAACAACTATCGGCAGAGTAAAAAAACATATAAACCCCGACTTAAAAATCGGCGGAATACTTTTAACAATGGTAGATAGCCGTACAAATTTAGCACAATCTGTATCACGGCAGATACGCTTGAACTTTTCAAAAAATATCACAGTTTACAAAACAGAGATACCATTATCAACAAAGGCAGCCGAAACTTCCGCAGTTGGTAAAAGTGTTTATACTTATGACAAACGGGGCAAGGCAGCCGAAGCATACAGAAATCTGACAAAGGAGGTGCTTGAAGGTGGCAAACAACGGAATAAACATAGGTCTGAAATCATACGATGACCTTTTTAAATCGGATGCTGAAAGAAATACCGAAGAAATCAAGTCTATACCGATTGCCGAATTAAAGCCCTTTGAGCAACAGCCCTTTAAGGTTTTAATGGATGACAGCATGACAGAATTTGCGGAGAGTATAAAACAAAGCGGTGTACTCTCTCCGATAATTGCAAGACCGCATAAGGACGGCGGCTATGAAATACTTTCGGGACACAGACGAGTTAAAGCATCTGAACTTGCCGGAAAAGCAGAAGTACCCACAGTAATTAAAGACCTTGATGACGATACGGCTACAATACTGCTTGTTGACAGCAATCTTCAAAGAGAACACATTTTACCGAGCGAAAAGGCGAAAGCATATCAAATGAGGCTCGAAGCTATGAAAAGAAAAGCCGGCAGACCACCAAAAGAAAATGCGTCGCAAATTGCGACTAATTTTTCAAGCGGACGCTCGGACGAAATTTTAGGGCAGCAAGTTGGAGAAAGCAAAGACCAAATACGCAGATATATTCGTCTTAATAACCTTATTGATCCTATTCTTGAAATGGTAGATAACGGGGATATTGCAATGAATGCCGCAGTTGAACTGTCATATCTTGGTTCAAAGGCACAGACCGAAGTGCTTGCAGCAATAGAAAGCGAAGAAACTTCGCCCTCTATTGAACAGGCAAGAAAAATGCGTAAATTTTATGACGAGGGCAAATTCAGCGGTGATGTAGCTTTATCTATTATGCAGGAGCAGAAGCCCGAAAAATTAAAAATCACTCTTGGCGATGACAAACTCAAAAA
>CADBPJ010000130.1 GCA_902796445.1 uncultured Ruminococcus sp.
TATTTGTCTGCCTGCAAGATCATATACTGTAGTTATTGATTCTCCGACGGCGTTTGTGACTTTTGTGGGCTGTCCGTCATATGTATACTCATAAACTGTCGCATTCCCATTGAAGTCTATTTCTTTTGTAAGTCTGTCAAGATAATCATATTCAAATTGTTTTGTTAAGATCGTACCATTTTTAGTATACTGCTCTTTTGTTTTGCGGTTAAACAGGTCGTATGTACTTATAATATCCGCTACATTTACGCCTTCTGCTACAGTTGACTGTGTTACTGTTGTTTTATTACTGCTGTTTGTATAGGTGTAGTTCTCGGTATACAGTAAACTATTGGGAAGCTCATATACTCTCCTCTGCGTAATTCTACTGAACAGATCGTATGTGTATTCCTCCTTTATTCCCTCTGTTTGAGTTCTGTATACTGTTTTTGATGAAATACGTCCGCAATTGTCATATGTATATTCCTCTATCTTTTCAAAGGCTGTACCTTTCTTAACATATTTTGTTTTATCTCTTCCAAATCCGTCGGTTTCGTATTTTGTGACAACTCCCGATTCATCTGTCATAAGAGTATATTTCTCGGCTGTGTTATATTGAATTTGCCTTGTTCCGCCATTTGCCATTGTATATTGAACAGGTCGGTTTAAACCATCATAGCTGATGCTTGTCACATTTCCGTATGAGTCGGTTTGAAAGACGGGTGAGCCGTAAATGTTATATGCATATTGGGTTGTAACATTGCCCTCGTCTACACCGTCAACATTTATAACACTGGAAACGGCATTAGATACATGCTTTGTCTTTTGCTCTGATACTGTATGAGTACTGTTGATTTCTATGGTGTCATCATTTTCATCAAGTGTTCCGTCTCCGTTTGTATCGCCTGTCCACTGTTTTGCTGAAATTATATTTCCCTCGCTGTCATACGCATATTGGGTTTGCGATTTAAGTATGCTGTTTTGTACAGTTGTTTCAAACTCAACTGCTTTATTATCTGCCGTCAATTCTGTTGATATATAATAATCATCTGTATAATCAGTTGCAGTTGTCTTTTTACTATGCGTAGTTTTGCTTACCATATCGGTCATTGCAGTAAATGTTCCGTTACCATTTATGCTTTCAAAGGTTTTTCTATGGTAGCTGTATGTTGTTTTGCCTTTTGCATCTGACACGGTAGTTAATACGTTGGGGTATAAACCTGCATACAAATAATTAACTGTGTTTGTCTTGCCGTTATCGTTTGTCTTTACTGTTGATGGATGATTATATACGTCGTATGTGTATGTGATTTCCTTATATGGTGATGTTGAATCAACGGGTGTTGTTTTTGATGATGTAAGCAACCCTTGATCATCATATTGAGAAATTATTTTCTCATTTGATGATGTATTTATGCACGTGTTGGTTATGTTCATCCTTGAATTAGAAAAGGTGTATTCTTTTTGATTTTCAATCTGCCCGTCAACTATATCATACGATGCCTCCACTGCATACACTCCGCATCGCATTTCCGTAATACTATTTATCGGTATTATACTCTTGTATTTGTATCGGGTTTCTGCACCTGTGGGGTATATTATTCGCTCAATATTCTCTCCATCTGACACCATGACTTCCTCATATTCTGTATTAGGGAATGCATTTATGTCTCCCGTTTTAGCCGGATTCCAATAATTTATTGTTTCCGTTTTACGCGAGTCGTAAATGGTACATTCTCCCTCTTGATTTACTACTGTAAATCTATTAACAGGTTTACCCTTTATCGGACTGTCATTATCCAATGCCGATGATGGCAGCAATTCCGTCAGATACTGTATTGATTTTGTTTCGCCTGTTTCATCATCAAAATACGATACCTCATGCCCACCATTAATGTTATTTATATGTATTTCTCGTCCGTATGTATCTATTATTTTTGTCAGGTCTGTATAACCTTCGCCATATTCATATTGAATCATATTGCCATATTCGTCTTGAACAGCAATTATACTCATGGGTTGACTTACCAGCGGATATGTATCCGTTCTCATACCTATGTTATATAGATAATATGTCAATCCTCTCGAATCATATATCACAAAGTTATACATTGGTCCGCCGTCATACAGTGTTTTTGGGTTATACATACACTCAAATCTTAGATAATTATTTCTGTCAGGTGAAAATGATGAGGTATAAGTTGATTTCCTATCATCTTTATAGTTCGTAAAGCAACCATTCCCATTGAAGGTGTATACAGCACCTGTTATATCCCTGAATGCTCCAATATATTCCTCATAATATATGGTCTTTTTATTTCCCCTGTCTACATATATGTCGTATTTGTATACGTACGCTTCCGGCATAAGTAAAGCCCATTCATTGCCTATATAATTATAATTTCCGAGCATTCTGCGTGAGTCAATGTATTCTGATGTATCTGATGTTTCTTTTGGCCGTATTCTGAAATTTTCTATATTGGCATTATATTCATATCTGTCATAAGAAGTGTCGGTTGTGATATATGATTTTATATTTTCGAATTTGTAATAATATACTGTTTCCGAATTTTTAGTATAAGTTTGTATGTAACGTGAATCTATCGGTTTAAGATAACAGCCTTCATACATATACGTATACATATCATCTGTTGTCAAAAACGCAATATTAATCGTTTCTCCTGTTTTTGTATTTTCAAAAGCATAAACTTCTCTCGCATTTTTGGCATAAAACCAATCCGTTTCTGTATGCATGTATACTTCATTATAATCTTGATTGTCATATTTTCGTTTTATAACAACATCAAGACCATTCTTGCCAGGCAGTGTTAGATCGGTTTCTTCAATTATAAGATGGTTCGTATTGCCTGTAACATATTGTCCGTCCTCACGCTTTTCATATGGTTTTAAATATGCATCGCCAAACAATCTGGCATACATAGACTGCCATTTTGCTTTATCCGTAGATGAAAGTGACCATGTTGATACTCCTTCTGATCGATTAACCTCGGCTGCTTGACTTTCAGCCTCCGATGCAAAATCAAATTCCCCGTCAATTGTTTCTTCATGAACAATCGGTTCATAATCGGGAATATCAAAATCTGTTTCTCCTGTTTCATCTACTGTAATTTGACAGCCAAGCATCGCATCAGATATATTGCTGACTGAGCATTCGCTGTTTGCAGCCTCTACAGGAATTACTCCCAAAAACATTGAAACTACTAATAACTGACTTAATATTTTGTTCATAATAATGCCTCCTTTTGCAACTACATATGGTGTTATTTGTCCACTAATTTCCAGTGAACAAAAAAGTGCGTAACCGAAGTTACGCACCGAAAAACATAGCCTCGATTCAATACATCATACAGATTTAATGTATGTTTTATTTATTTTACCATATTATTACTTTTGTTACAAGCTTTTTGGAGTAATTTACTTTTATTTGTCTATTATTGCTATATGTTCTCGAATTTATTCGTATAATTTGACTTTAGCATATTTAATTATCCACGTTTTATTGTTTCTCTTCAAAAAGATTTGACACTCAAAGCTTTGTGTGTTATACTTATATAAAAGTATTTATAAGGATAGAGAATATGGACTATACTGTAGTAAAAGAGTATATAGACAGTCTTGGAAATCGTGGTATTGTGCTTGGGCTTGACGTGATAAAAAAGCTACTCTGTGAGCTTGGCAATCCGCAGAATGATTTTCCCATAATCCACGTTGCAGGGACAAATGGTAAGGGGTCGTTCGGCGCATACCTTTCCTCTGTTATCAAAGCATCGGGCAAAAATTGTGCAAGGTTTGTATCGCCGTGTGTGGGCGGATATGAAAACACATATTTACTTAACGGAAAACCAATCCCGTCCGATATTTTAATAAATTCATTTAAAAAAGTTAAATCAGCAATTTCAAGGCTTGAGGATTTAGGTATGTTCCCTACAGGGTTTATTGCCGAAACTGCACTTGCATATACTTTGTTTTCGGATATACAGCCAGACTTTGCTATTATTGAATGTGGTATGGGCGGAGAAGATGATGCAACAAATGCCATAGACTCACCCGTACTTTCTGTTATAACAAAAATTTCGTTTGACCACACCGCTTTTTTGGGTGACACTATAGCTGAGATTGCAAAGGCAAAATCAGGCATCATAAAAAGCAACACTTCTGTTGTGTCTACTATTCAAAATAGTGATGCGGCAAAAATCATAAAAGACAGATGTATTAAAGAAAATTCGTCCTTGTATATAGCCAAATCCCCCGAAAACATAAAGCTTGGCGAAGATGTTACGGAATTTTCCATAGATGATGATGAGTATGTGACAAAAATGCTTGGTCTTTATCAAGTACAAAACGCATCACTTGCAATATCTGCCGCAAAGGTCTTGGGGATAGAAACATCCGCTGTAAAAGAAGGCATAAGAAATGCGGAATGGGGTTTCAGATTTGAGCGTGTGGGCAAATTCATTCTTGACGGTGCACATAACCCCGACGGCGCTATGGCACTTGCAAATTCCTTAAAAGCATATACAGAGCCTTGTGATACTGCTTTTATATGTGCTTGCTTTTGTGATAAGGATTATGATGAAATCGCAAAAATTACAGCAGGATATGCAAGCTCTGTATACTGCGTAACTGCACCCACACCACGCGGACTTGACAAGGAAATTCTGTGCAAAGCATTTCAAAATCAGGGTGTAACCGCACAAACATCAGAGTCAATCGCTGATGCAATTAAACAAGCTGATATATACAAAAACGTAGTTATATTCGGTACACTCTCAATCCTTGATGAAGCAAAACAGATTATAGAACATTTAAAGAGGTAAACATAATGCAAATAGGGAACAAAGCTTTTATAAACGGCAATACGTATGTAATGGGTATATTAAACGTCACTCCCGACTCCTTTTCAGACGGCGGTAAATTCAATTCGCTTGATAATGCACTAAAACAGGCAGGAAAAATGATAAATGACGGTGCTGATATTTTAGACATAGGAGGAGAATCTACCCGACCCGGGTATATACAGATTTCGGATCAAGAGGAAATAGAAAGGGTTGCTCCTATTATAAAAGCACTAAAAGCTAATTTTGATATACCCATATCCTGTGACACATACAAATCACACGTTGCAGATGAGGCAATTAAAGCTGGTGCAGATATGATAAACGACATATGGGGTTTGAAATACGATAAGGATATGGCAAATATCGTTGCCCGTGCAGACGTTCCCATCTGCATTATGCATAACAGAGATAACAAGAATTACACAGATTTAATCAGCGATATAAAAGCCGACCTCTCCGAATGTATTGATATTGCAAAATCAGCAGGTATCAAAGACAATAAAATTATAATAGATCCGGGAATAGGCTTTGCAAAAACTCTTGAAGATAATTTGTCAGCAACAAATCATTTAGAAGATTTTTTATCACTCGGCTATCCCATACTCTACGGCTCATCGCGAAAGTCAATGATAGGTCTTACACTGAACCTGCCAACAGATGAACGTTTGGAGGGTACACTTGCAACAACGGTTATTGCGAGTATAAAGGGTGCTATGTTTGTACGTGTTCATGATGTCAGGGAAAACCGCCGTGCCATAGCTATGACACAGGCAATCACAAGAGCATAAAACGGATTAAGTCATATAAAATAACGGCTATAGAAAGGTCATCTTGCAATGGAGCGTTGTAATAAAATATATAATCACCCGCTGTATCAAGAACGCATAAAGATTATAGAGGAACGTGAAGCGGACAGGATTTTTTGTCTTCATAACCTTGCACATTCTCTTGATGTGGCACGTATCGGATATATAATGATTTTAGAACAAAATCTCAATATAGATAAGGAGCTTTTCTATGCCGCGTCGCTCCTGCACGATGCAGGCAGATACAGTGATAAGCCTCACAACCTATCAGGTGCAGAGCTTGCAAGAGCATTGATGCCCCAATGCGGGTTTACAATATCTGAAACGGAGCTTGTAGCTAATGCAATCGAGGGACACCGACAGGATTTAAAAACCAACTCATTTTCTAAGGTCTTGTATGATGCAGATAAAAAATCAAGAATGTGTTTTTCGTGTAAGGCACAGAAGGAATGTTATTGGGAAAGCGAAAAAAGAAATGAAGATATTTTAATTTAACATAAAGGGGACTGTTGCCTAACGCAATAGCCCCCTCTTATGGGGATGCAAAAAAATAGTGCAGAACGGACGAAAACCGCCGAACAGCATAGCTGTGAGGGTTATTCCGTAGCGTACGCGGGTACTCAAGGAACGGTTTTCGTTCGTAGTTTGACGGCATTTAGCAAAAGAAAATCTGCAAATTTGCAGATTTTCCCCAAAATAATCAATTTTGATATAGATTAATTCGCCGTCAAACGATCGGTGATGTTTTTTTACATCCCCTCATTTATTATTTAATAACAAGCTCCGTTTCCTTATCAAAGAAATGCATTCTGTTTACATCAAAGCCAAGCTTAACAGTGTCCTTAGCCTGTGTTGTTGAACGAGCATTAACTCTTGCTGTGAACGGAATACCTTCAATCTGAAGATATAGATATGTCTCAGCACCCATCATTTCTGTTACTTCAACGTATGCTTCAACAGATGCGTTAGGATATGTAGACAAGAACGCCTGATCATCATGAATATCTTCAGGTCTTATACCCATTACAATCTCTTTACCTATATAATCATTAAGTGCCGCAGTCTTACCCTCAGGAATAGCTATAGTAGTATTTCCGAATGTTGCTGTCATACCTGAATCTGTCTTGTTGATTGTAACATCAACAAAGTTCATCTGAGGTGAACCGATAAATCCTGCAACAAATTGGTTGCATGGTGAGTGATAAAGATCATTTGGTGTACCAACCTGCTGAATGATACCGCTCTTCATAACAACAATTCTTGTACCCATTGTCATAGCCTCTGTCTGGTCATGAGTAACGTAAATGAATGTTGTTCCAAGTCTGTCATGAAGCTTCTTTATCTCTGTTCTCATGGCAACACGAAGCTTTGCATCAAGGTTTGAAAGAGGTTCATCCATAAGGAATACCTTTGGTGAACGTACTATAGCACGACCCATAGCAACTCTCTGTCTTTGACCGCCTGAAAGAGCCTTTGGTTTTCTGTCAAGCAATGCTTCAATATCAAGAATTTTTGCAGCCTCTGTAACTCTTCTCTTTATCTCAGCTTTAGGAGTCTTACGAAGCTTTAGAGCAAATGCCATATTATCATATACTGTCATATGCGGATATAAAGCATAGTTCTGGAAAACCATTGCTATATCTCTGTCCTTCGGAGCAACGTCATTCATCAGCTTGCCGCCTATGTAAAGCTCACCCTCTGAAATTTCCTCAAGACCGGCAATCATACGCAATGTTGTTGACTTACCGCAACCTGACGGACCAACGAGAATTATAAACTCCTTATCCTCGATATCCATACTGAAATCACTTACAGCAGTAACATTTCCTGCATATCTTTTATAAATATTTTTTAACTGTAAATCTGCCATATTATCAAACCTCTCTTTATTTAGAAATATTTTCACTGAATTGAACAGCTTCCGTTTTAATCCATTATATCATACTTTTTCAAAAATTGTTAGTCTTATAATAACCAAAAAAAATATTTTTTTTTGTGCAAACTTTACGAGTTTTTCACATACATATTACTCGATAAAACCATTTCAAATTTGCTTTGTAAAAAATGTCAATTTTTCATTTTTTCACTATTTGTTTTTTCGTCATTTCATATAGTTATTAATCATTTATAAATACATACACATACTTATAGCCTAAATTAACTATCTTTTTATACTCTTCATTTGTTAATTGTTGATATAAATATGTCTTAAGTCCCTCTTTATCTGTCACATATGTCTTCAAAACTTCAATATCAAGCTTACGCATAATACTTACAAATGAGGAAAATTCCTCCGATGACATATTTGCACGCAACTTCTCATATGCTAAGGCTATGTCGTTCTTTTGATTATCATCATTGTTTTTTTTCGACTCATCAAGTATTCTTTCCGCTTCAACTACGTTCTCAGCTTTCACTCTCTCACTTGAACGTTCATCGCTGTAATTAACCTCTGATTTGCCGCCGCCCTCACCTTCGTTGACAATAACATTTTCGACACCAACTTTATATGCAGCATATTTTGTACTCTTGGTGTTATTTTTTGCCGCACTAAGTGTATGGTCGTTAGCATATTCGTCAAGAATTTGTTGCGCATTCTCGACAGTGTTTCGTTTTGATTTTTTATAGGCTCTTACAAATTTCGCGTATACATCATCGTCAATCAGCCCGCTATTGTGAGCATTGATGGCTTCTTCATATAATTTGTCAAGAGTTTCTTCTTTATTGACATATGCACTGATTTCCTGCACGATTGGTTCAACATATTGGGGTACTATATAATAATTATAGACCAAAACAGCTGATAAACCTATTATAACCACTGTCAAAATCGAGGTTAATACTACAATTTTCCATTTTCTCATTGTATTTTCCCTCCGTAGAACTTACTAATACATTTTACCGCCGACACAACCTGCCAAGAGATGAAAATGTATATGAAATACCGTTTGTCCTGCATCTTTGCCGCAATTATTCACAATTCTGTAGCCTGATTTCTCCACCCCCAAAATCCTTGCAATTTCAGGGATTGCCTCATATATATCCGCAACAGCACTGCTGTTCTCTTTAGTAATCTCGTTCGCTGATTCAATATGCGTTTTCGGCACTATTACAACGTGAACAGGTGCTTGAGGTGCAATGTCATAAAATGCATACACCTTATCATTTTCAAACACCTTCTTTGATGGGATTTCACCCGATATTATTTTACAAAATAAACAATCAGCCATTTTCTTTCTCCATTACACTTTTTCCGTCTGCGATTTTACAATCTCATCTACACTTGCCAATGCATCATCAATCTTTAACGCATCCGTTCCGCCGCCTTGTGCCATATCAGGCTTACCGCCGCCACGTCCGCCGCATATTGCAGTTATCTCTTTTATAATCTTACCACAATGCACACCTCGTTCTACTGCCTCAGGCATTGCCATAGCAATGAATGTAACCTTACCGTCATTATTTGTAGCCATAACGACAACACCATTTGTCATCTGCGCCTTAGCCGCATCTGCCATTGATTTTAATTCATTTATCTCTATTCCATCAACAAATGCTGTAAGGACATTCAACTCACCTAAATGAGTAACACCTGTAAGCATTGATCTTGTTCGCATTTCTGCCAACATATTAGTCACAGCGCTAAGCTTTCGCTCATTTTCACGCAAGTCCGCCATAACACTCTGTGCCTTATCCGCAAGCTCCATCACACGGTTTGTCTTTAAATTCTGTGCCGTTTCATTCATAATAGTTTCGTATGTGTTTATTAAGTTCAGTACACCTCTACCCGTTACTGCCTCAATACGTCTTACACCTGCGGCAACGCCTGTTTCTGAAATAATCTTGAATAGGCCACACTCTGATGTGTTTGAAAGATGTGTTCCGCCACAGAACTCTATGCTGTAATCACCCATTGACACAACTCTTACAACATCGCCGTATTTTTCGCCGAACTGTGCTTCTGCACCAAGCTTTTTCGCTTCATCTATGGGGAGTTCACGGACCTCTATAGGCATACAAGCAAGAATTGCATTATTAACTTTTGTTTCTGCCTCTTTTATCTGCTCCGTTGTCATTGCCTCAAAGTGTGAGAAATCAAAACGCAAGCGAGTATCACTCACCATTGAGCCTGCCTGTGCAACGTGTGTTCCCAGGATTTCTTTAAGTGCCTTATGCAGTAAATGCGTTGCACTGTGGTTACGGCTGATTGACATTCTGTTTGTTTTATCTACAGACATTTCTGCCTTACCGCAAGCTATCGTACCAAGCACTGACTCTGATTCGTGTACGTATACTCCGTCGCCTGTCTTAATAGTGTTTATAACCTTTGCTATATTTTCACCCTGCTTAATCTCGCCAATGTCACCTATCTGTCCGCCCATTTCTGCATAGAATGGTGTCTTGTCGGTAACAATGTAGAACTTATCATCATTTTCCGAAACTGCAAGTACCTCTGCCTCTGACTCCAATTCTGTATATCCTACAAATTCTGTTGCAGGCATATCCTTAAAATCAAACTTAGTATCGTCCTCCCAGCTTGAGCCGTCACCGCGTGCATTCTTTGCAGCAAGTTTTTGCTCCGCCATTGCAGTATTAAATCCGTCAATATCAACGTCCAAGCCCTGTTCCTGTGCCATTTCCACCGTTAAATCAAGCGGGAAGCCATACGTGTCGTGAAGTTTGAACGCATCTGCACCTGCAAGCTCCTTTTCACCTCTTGACTTTGCGTCCTCAATGTATTTAGCAAGTACAACCAAGCCATTGTCTATTGTTGCATTAAAACGCTCTTCCTCTTTCTTGATTATGGTTGTGATATAATCACGCTTTTCTTCAAGCTCAGGATATGCTGACTTTGATGCATCAATTACAGTTTGTGCAAGATCGGCTAAGAATGCTTCATTGATGTTTAAAAGCTTACCATGACGTGCGGCACGGCGGAGCAAACGTCTTAACACGTAGCCTCGTCCCTCGTTTGACGGAATTACACCATCTGATACCATCATTACGGTAGAACGTATATGGTCCGCAATAACTCGCAAGGATATATCTGTCTTTTCATCGTCCTTGTAGCTTACACCTGCAATTTTTGATGCGTGCTTGATAACGTCCTGAACAGTGTCCACCTCGAACAGATTATCCACACCCTGCATAACAACTGCCAATCTTTCAAGGCCCATACCCGTATCAATATTCGGATTTGCAAGAGGGTTGTAGTTACCTGCCTCGTCTTTATCAAACTGCGTAAATACAAGGTTCCAAACCTCCATAAATCTGTCACAGTCACAGCCTACA